>JAGPBG010000429.1 GCA_018063485.1 Cypionkella sp. | reverse complement strand
CTGCGCGGTGCGCCCCGAGCGCGAGGGCAGCACACAATCCATCATGTCGATACCGCGCTCGACTGCGCCCACGATGTCATCGGGCTTGCCGACACCCATCAGATAGCGCGGCTTATCGGCAGGCAACATTTCGGGGGCATAGTCCAGCACGCCGAACATCGCCTCTTGCCCCTCTCCCACCGCCAGACCCCCAACGGCATAGCCGTCAAAACCGATGGCGCGCAGCTTTTCGGCAGATTCAGCGCGCAGATCGCGGGTGACGCCGCCTTGCTGGATGCCAAACAGCGCATGTCCGGGGCGGTCGCCAAAAGCATCACGCGAACGCTGCGCCCATCGCATCGAAAGCGCCATGGATTTTGCCACGGCAGCCTCATCTGCGGGCAAGGCTGGGCATTCGTCGAAGCACATCACAATGTCAGAGCCGAGAAGTTTCTGGATTTCCATGCTGCGCTCGGGCGACAGCATGTGTTTGGAGCCATCGATATGGCTGGAAAACTTCACACCCTCCTCGGTCAGTTTGCGCAAGGAGGCGAGACTCATCACTTGAAAGCCACCGGAATCGGTCAGAATAGGGCGGTTCCAATTCATGAATTGGTGAAGGCCACCCAAAGCCGCAATTCGTTCAGCCGTAGGGCGAAGCATCAGGTGATAAGTGTTGCCAAGCAAGATATCAGCGCCGGTTTCGCGCACCGATTCCGGCATCATCGCCTTGACCGTAGCGGCGGTGCCGACCGGCATGAACGCAGGCGTGCGGATATCGCCGCGCGGGGTGCTGATCATTCCTGTGCGGGCGCGGCCATCGGTGGCGTTCACGGTAAAATCAATGCGCTGCGCCATCTTGCCCTCGGAGGTTGCGAGGCTGTGGGGTAACGGGCCAAAAGCCGCGGGTCAAGCCGTTCGGGTTGGCAGGCTTTTCTCCCAGCGACGGAACATGAACACGATGACCCCGGTGATCAACATGTAAACGACAGCCAGAAGCAGCAACGGCTCATAAACGATAAACGTATCCTGCCGCACTCTGCCCGCCACCGCGTAGATATCAACCACGGTGATGGTGGCAACCAGTGGGGTGGATTTCAACTGCAACACGGTTTCGCCGCCGAGTGTCGGCAGCACCCGATGCAGCGCCTGGGGCAACCAGATGCGCCACAGGATCGTGAGGCGCGGCATTCCCATCGCCTTGGCGGCCTCAAGCTGGCCATGCGGAACCCCTTTGAAGGCCCCGCGCATCACCTCGCCTTCATACCCCGCGACCGAAAGCGAAAGCGCCAGCACGGCATAGGGCCAGGCCTGGCGCAGATAGGGCCAGGCCCAACTTTCACGAATCCATGGGATCGAGGGGAAAAGCGAGCCCAACCCATAGTAGAGCAGCCAGAGTTGCAGCAAAAGCGGTGTGCCGCGGATCACCGAGCAGAAGGCTTGGGCGGGGCGGGCGAGATACCAAGGGCCAGCGGCCTGAGCAAGGCCGAGCGGAATCGCCAGCGTCATGCCGATCACCATGGTTACCCCCAGAATCCAGATCGTGTTCCAGATGCCTTGCGCGATAAGCCATTGATATTTCGGGTTGGTCAGCCAATCCCAACGCAAGGCCAGCGCGGAATAGCCAACCAGCCCCACGGCGATTGCCAGCATCACTATGCGATGGGGTTTCCAGAAGTCGCGCATCACTTTCCCCCGGTCCGAATTTGGCCGCGCCGTGCCCAGCGCTCGATGCGACCGAAGATGAGCGTCGAGACGAAGGAAAGAAGCAGATAAAGCACACCGGCAGCGGCGAAGAAGGTGAAGAAGGCTTTGGTGGTGCCAGCGGCTTGACGTGTGGCTTGGGTGAGTTCGGCAAAACCGACAACGGCCAGAAGGGCGGTATCTTTCGTCACAATCAGCCACAGATTGGCAAGGCCCGGAATGGCATTGGCCATCATCAAAGGCAGCGTCACGCGGCGGGCAAGAAGGCCCGGTGGCATACCCATGGCCTTTGCCGCTTCGATTTGCCCGGAGGGAACGGCGAGGATTGCCCCGCGCAGAACTTCGGTGGAATAGGCACCCTGCACGATGCCCAGAACCGCAATACCAGCGGCCACCCCCGAAATCTGGATGCGTGAATAGCCCCAGCCCTGCAAAATCCCGTTCACAAGATCGGTCACGGCGAAAAACAGGATCAGGATCAGCACCAACTCGGGCACTGCACGCACAAGAGTGGTGTAGACGGCCAAAAGGTCTTTGGTGATCGGGCCGCCGTAGAGTTTGCCATAGGCTCCGGCCACCCCGATCAATATCCCAAGGCTGTAAGCACCGGCGGCAATGACAACTGAATTGCCAAGCCCGCGCAGAAGGGTCGCCCCCCAACCGGGGGGCGACAAGGCCAGAAGATCCAGCGCAGAAGCGCCCAGCGCTTCAATAATCATCATCAGCCCTTAATCGCCGTAGATCGAAGAAGCGAAATACTTGGCCGTGAAAGCGTCATAGGTGCCATCAGCGCGGATTTTCTTGATCCCGTCGTTGATCTTCGCCATCAGCGCATCATCGCCTTTGCGAACGCCAGCGCCAACACCCTTGCCAAGGATATCGGGGTCACTGGCCGCAGCCCCTTTCAGATCACAGCAGGCCTTCCAACATCAGAGGCAAGGAAAGCATCCATTGCAATGCTGTCGGCTTGCATCGCATCAATCCGGCCAGCAGCAAGATCCTGGTTAACTTCATCCTGTGTCTGGT
>JAGPBG010000428.1 GCA_018063485.1 Cypionkella sp. | reverse complement strand
AATTGTCTGGAAGCCGCCGTTACCTTGCTGGCCGGGGCGGTGGCGGGGATCGTGAACCCGATCAACCCGCTGCTTGAGTCCGATCAGATCAGCTCGATCCTGCGCGAAACCAATGCACGGGTTGTGGTGACGCTGCGCGCCTTTCCCAAAACCGATCTGGCGCAAAAGGTGGCTGAAGCGGTGCGCCATGCGCCCTCGGTGAAAACGGTGCTTGAGGTTGATCTGGTCCGCTATATGACGCCGCCGAAAAGCTGGATCGTGCCGCTGATCCGGCCGAAAAACCCCAGCATCCATTCTGCCGTGGTCAAGAATTTCAACGCCGAATCTGCGCGCCATTCCGGCGATAAACTGACTTTTGTCGATGGCAAAGCTGATCGTGTCGCTGCATTCTTCCACACCGGTGGCACCACCGGCATGCCGAAAGTGGCGCAACACAAGGCCTCGGGGATGATCTACAACGGCTGGCTTGGCGCGCGGCTGTTGTTTCGCGAAACCGATGTGGTGATGTGCCCGCTGCCGCTGTTCCACGTCTTTGCCGCCTATCCGATCTTGATGTCGATGATCGCCTCCGGCGCGCATGTGGTGTTTCCAACCCCTGCGGGCTATCGCGGCGATGGCGTGTTTGACAACCTTTGGAAGCTGATCGAACGCTGGCGCTGCACCTATCTGGTGACGGTGCCGACGGCGCTTTCGGCGCTGATGCAGCGTCCGGTTGATGCCAATATCACCACCCTGCGCGGTGCATTCTCCGGTTCGGCCCCCTTGCCGATCGAGTTGTTCAAACGGTTCGAGAAAGAAACCGGCGTGCAGATTGTCGAAGGCTATGGGCTGACCGAATGCACCTGTCTGGTTTCGGTCAACCCGCCGGATGGAAACAAGAAAATCGGCTCCGTCGGGATACCTTTTCCCCATACCGAAGTGCGGATTCTGAAGGCCGACGGCAATGGCGGCTTTACCCACTGCGGGGTGGACGAGATTGGTGAGATCTGCGTCTCAAACCCCGGCGTGTTCGAAGGATCAACCTATACCGAGGTGGACAAGAACAAGAATCTGTTTGCCGAAATCCATTTCCTGCGCACCGGCGATCTGGGCAGGATTGACGCCGAGGGCTATCTTTTCATCACCGGGCGGGCCAAGGATCTGATCATCCGGGGCGGCCATAATATTGATCCTGCGATTATCGAAGAGGCGTTGATGGGCAATGATCAGGTGGCCTTTGTTGGTGCCATCGGCCAGCCCGATGCCCATTCCGGCGAACTTCCCTGCGCTTATGTCGAGTTGCGCAAAGGCGCGACCGTGACCGTTGATGAATTGATGACCTTTGCCAAAGAGCATATCCACGAACGCGCCGCTGTCCCGAAGCATATTGAAATCATGGACGAATTACCGAAAACCGCCGTCGGCAAGGTGTTCAAGCCTGATCTGCGCCGCAGCGCCATCACCCGCGTGTTCAACGCGGCACTGGCCGAGGCGGGATCGCCGGCGCGGGTGGCACGCGTGGTAGAGGACAAGAAGCGCGGGCTGGTAGCGCAGATTGAGTCCAACGGCCCGGCGAACAAGGATGCGCTGGCGGCGGTGCTGGGCCAGTTTGCCACCCCATGGGAGCTGTTGCCAGCCTGATAGCATTTTGCTGTGCGACAGGATTTTTCATTTGCGAAAATCCCCGCTGCACCGCACATTTGACCAAAAGATCAGGGGGACATTGGGATGAAATCAGTTTTTGCGGCTTTGGCTTTTGCGGGCGCATTTGGCCTATGGGCCTTGCCGGTCGCGGCGGACTCGACATCGACCACCGTGTTTCAACACAAGCATTGGCAGGTTGAATATGTGCAGTGGGATGACGGCACTGCGGCCTGTTTGGGCGAAGTCTCTGCGATAAATGAAAGTTTCTCGATCTGGGTCTATCCAGACGCATCAGTGCGGATACAGTTTTACTCCAAGGCTTGGGAATTTGGTGACGCCAGCGACACCGCAAATCTTGAGGTGCAGATCGACCGACGCCGCAAATGGACCCTCACCGATGCCGAGCTGTACAAAAACTCGGTGCTGTTCAACCTGCCTGACAGTGATGAGGGGGTGAAATTCCTTGTTGAAATCGCTGCGGGCACGCGGCTGTACCTGCGCAGCGAAGACGGCTCGCCGGTGCAGGATTATTCGCTGGCAGGCTCTCGCGCCTCGATGTCGGCCCTGATCGAATGTGGCGATGCGCTGAAGACGCCGGGCAATCCGTTCAAATAGGTCAAAGGTTTTCGGTATCCATCCAGATCGTGACCGGACCGTCATTGTTCAGCGCCACATCCATATCGGCACCGAAGATGCCTGTTTCGGTGGCGATGCCAAGGGCTGCGATCTTCGCCGCAAAGTACTCATACAGTCGTTTGCCTTCATCGGGGGCGGCTGCATAGGAAAAGCCGGGTCGGTTACCGCGCAGATCGGCGGCAAGGGTGAACTGGCTGATCACCAGCGCAGCACCGCCGGTATCCTTGAGCGAATGATTCATCTTGCCCGCCTCATTCTTGAAAACCCGCAGCTTGGCGATTTTCTCGGCCAGCTTGTCTGCCGCCTCTTTGCTGTCGCCCAGCATGGCGCAAACGAAAATCAACAGGCCGGGGCCGATTTCGCACACCAGCTTGCCATCCACAGAAACCTGTGCGCGTCTGACGCGTTGCAATACCGCCCTCACAGCTCGTGCTCCCAAGGTGGATTGGCTCCGG
>JAGPBG010000063.1 GCA_018063485.1 Cypionkella sp. | reverse complement strand
GGCCCATTGAGGGGCCATTTGCCCTGACCCATCGGTCGGGTAATGCTGATCATCTGCATTGTGTGAACACTGCCGCCATCGCACGGGGCCTCAAGACGGGTATGGCCTTGGCCGACGCCCGCGCGATCTGCACCGACCTTGCAACCCGCACCGCCGATCTTGCTGCCGAAAAGGCCGCACTGGCATCGTTGCGCCGCTGGGCAGGGCGCTATGCTCCGATGGTTGGCACGGATGGCATTGACGGCCTAATCGCCGATATCTCGGGGGTTCCACATCTCTTTGGCGGTGAGCAGGCGCTGCGAGAAGACCTGCAAGCGCGGCTGGAGCGTGCAGGTCTTGCGGCGATCAGTGCCATAGCAGGCACGCGTGGGGCCGCACATGCCCTGTCTCGCCACGGCGGCGGTATCGTGGCCGATGGGCGCTTGGCTGAAGGCATCGGGCACCTGCCTGTCACCGCGTTGCGTGTGGATCACGACACCGCCGAAGCGCTGGCGCGCATGGGCCTTGCACGCATCGCAGATCTGATCTTGCAGCCGCGCGCACCTTTGGCCCGCCGCTTCGGGCCGGGGCTGGTGCTGCGACTGGATCAGGCGCTTGGCACACAGATGGAACCTGTAGCAGCGGGGCCAGATGCGCCACATTTCGGAGTGCGGATGACCCTCCCGGAGCCTATTGGCAAGCAAGAAGATGTCATGGCGGGGCTTGCCCGTTTGCTAGATCGGCTATGCGCCAAACTCGGACTGCACCATATGGGCGCGCGCCGGGTGCGGCTGGAAATGCGGCGGGTGGATCGTGGCACCGCTGTAGTGGAAATCGGTCTGGCTCGGCCAATGCGCGACCCCGTCCGCATCGCCGCCCTGTTTGCGAAGGGGGTGGATGAGATCGACGCTGGCTTTGGCATCGACGCGTTGCGGCTCTGCGCTCCACTGACCGAAGCGCTTGTCCCAGAACAGATCGGTGCGGGGCCTCCCATCCGGCATGAGGATGCGCTTGCCGATCTGCTGTCATCTGTCGGCAACCGGATCGGTTTTGACAGGGTCTTGCGGCTTTTGCCTGCCGAAAGTTTAATCCCTGAACGCAGCTTCCTTCTCGCCCCCGCCGCCTACACTGCGCCTGAGCCATCGTCAGCGCGCGCCGGGCCATCCAGACCCATCACGCTATTCCCGCCCGAGCTTCTCGCAGCCGCCTCCGGCAACCCGCCGGCGGCATTCCGATGGCGAGGGATGAGCTTCACCACTCTGCGTGCAACAGGACCGGAGCGGATCGCGCCAGAATGGTGGTTTGACGATCCGGCGTGGCGCAGCGGATTGCGTGATTACTGGCGAATCGAGACGCAGCAAGGCCCGCGCCTCTGGTTGTTTGTCACCCCTCAGGCGCGCGGCGGGTCAAAGGCGGAGGCCGCGAATTGGTATGCACAAGGCGAATTTGCATGACCGCCTATGCCGAGCTTTGCGTAACATCAAACTTTACCTTTCTGACGGGCGCATCGCACCCTGAAGAACTGGTCACAAGGGCGGCAGAGCTGGGTCTTGCCGCCATCGCAATCACCGACCGCAACTCTGTTGCAGGGGTCGTGCGCGCCTATTCGGCGTTGAAAGAATTGACCCGCCTAAGAGATGAGGCCCCTGCACAGGGTGGGGCCGCGCAGGAGGGGGCGGCAATTCGCTCGCAGCGCGTGACGGGCCATTCCAGTCGGCAAACAGTTCGGCATTTCACTGGCGATACGAAAGCTCCGACTTTTCCCGACGCAGCTTTGCCAAAGTTGATCGCTGGCGCGCGCTTGGTGCTCACCGATAGCGACGTGCAGTGGTTGGCACTACCGACTGATCTGGCCGCATGGTCCCGCCTGACAAGGTTGCTGTCGCTGGGCAAACGGCGTGCCCCGAAGGGCGAATGCCATCTTCATCGCGCCGATCTGTTAGATTGGGCAAAGGGCATCATCCTGATTGCATTGCCCCCCGACCCGCTGGAGGATGTCAGCCCCGGCACCACCCGCGCCGATCTCTTCGCTATGGCGCGTGCCTTTCCAGGCCAGTGCTTTCTTGGTGCGGCACCACGCTATGACGGGCGGGATCAAACCCGGATTGATCGGCTGGCCGCACTTTCCCAAGGTGCAAACATGCCAATGATCGCTGTGGGCGATGTCTTGATGCACCGCTCAGCCCGCCGCCCCTTGGCCGATGTTTTGACCTGTCTTCGGGAAGGCTGCACGATTGACAATATCGGCACGCGGCGGCTGGCCAATGGCGAACGCCGCCTGAAATCGGGGGGTGAGATGGCCCGTCTGTTCCACCGCCATCCCGCCGCTCTGCGCCGGACGATCGAAATCGCCGACCGCTGCGCGTTCCGTCTTGACGATCTGCGCTATCAATACCCCGATGAGGCGCGCGATGGTGAACCAGCACAGGCTCGCCTTGAACGGCTGACGCGCGACGGCCTGCATTGGCGCTATCCCGATGGCCCGCCACCCAAGATCGTCCACCGCGTGGAAAAGGAACTGACGCTGATCCGCGAGGTGGATTATGCGCCATATTTCCTGACCGTACATGACATTGTGCAATTCGCCCGCTCCAAAGGCATTCTATGTCAGGGCCGTGGTTCGGCGGCCAACTCGGTGGTCTGCTATCTGCTTGGCATTACCGAAGTGCCGCCAGAGAGCATTACGCTGATCTTTGAGCGGTTTATCTCGAAAGAGCGCGGCGAGCCGCCGGATATTGATGTGGATTTCGAACATGAGCGCCGCGAAGAAGTGATCCAGTGGATTTACGAGCGTTACGGACGTGAGCGCGCCGGGTTGACGGCCGTTGTGATCCATTTTCGCAGTCGCGCCGCTATCCGAGAGGTGGGCAAGGTCATGGGCCTGTCCCAAGACGTGATAGCGCGCCTCGCAGGCCAGATTTGGGGCTGGTCCTCCACCGCGCCCGGCGAGGACCGGATGCGTGACGCCGGCTTAGACCCGGCTGACAGCCGCATGGTGCTGGCGGCAAAGTTGATCGGAGAGATTATCGGCTTCCCTCGGCACCTGTCGCAACATGTCGGTGGCTTCGTGATCACCCAAGGACGGCTGGATGAGTTGTGCCCTATTGAAAACGCGGCGATGGAGGATCGCACCATCATCGAATGGGACAAGGACGATATCGACGCACTCGGCTTGTTGAAAGTCGATATCCTTGCCCTCGGGATGCTCACTGCGATCCGCAAGGCCTTTACTCTGCTCGCCGACCATAAGGGCCAAAGGCTGACGCTCGCCAACGTGCCGCCCGAAAATGTCCCAGTCTACGATATGCTTTGCAAGGCTGACGCCATCGGCGTGTTCCAAGTCGAGAGCCGCGCCCAGCTAAACTTTTTGCCACGAATGCAACCTCGAAAGTTTTATGATCTGGTCTGCGAAGTTGCCATCATTCGTCCCGGCCCAATACAAGGTGGCATGGTGCATCCCTTCATCAACCGTCGCATGGGCCGAGAAAAGGTTGAAGACCTTGGCCCTGCTTTAATGGAGGTGTTGGCACGCACCTATGGTGTGCCGCTGTTTCAGGAACAGGCAATGCAAATTGCCGTGGTCGCAGCGGGCTTTACGCCCTCGGAGGCCGACCGCCTGCGCCGCAGTCTCGCTACCTTCAAGCGCATGGGCACCATTGGCAGCTTTCGAGATCGTTTCGTTTCCGGCATGTTGGCGCGCGGCTATGATGCGGATTTCGCGGCGCGATGTTTCGCTCAAATTGAAGGTTTCGGCAGCTATGGCTTCCCGGAGTCACACGCCGCGAGCTTTGCAAGATTGGTCTATATCTCGGCTTGGCTGAAATGCCACCATCAGGCCGTCTTTACCTGTGCTTTGTTGAACAGCCAACCGATGGGATTTTATGCCCCTGCGCAACTGGTGCGCGATGCGCGCGATCATGGCGTCGAGGTGCGACCGATTTCGGTCAATCACTCCGTCTGGGATTGCACGCTGGAACTACGCGCGGATGGCGGGTTAGCCCTGCGATTGGGCTTCCGCCAGATCAAGGGAATGCGTGATGAGGATGCCTCATGGATAGCGGCTTCACGCGGCAATGGCTATCCTGACGTAGAAAGCCTTTGGCGAAGGGCTGGTGTGCGTCCCGACACGCTGGAGCGCCTCGCCGAAGCTGATGCCTTTGCCGCGCTTGGTCTGACCCGCCGAGATGCTCTGTGGTCCGCCAAGGCGCTGAAGGCTCCGGCACCTCTGCCACTCTTTGGACCTGACGGGGAGGGGGAAACAGAACCCGCCGTCACGCTGCCGCAAATGACCCTGGGCCAGGAGGTGATCGAGGATTATCTGTCGCTGCGACTGTCGCTGCGAGCGCATCCGATGGAACTTTTGCGCCCAGGTCTGCCCGAAAGTTTACCCCATGACCGCCTGCCGCAAGCAAAAGGGCGCGTCACGATCACCGGGCTTGTCATCACCCGCCAACGCCCCGGCACCGCTTCCGGCGTGATATTCCTGACGCTTGAAGATGAAACTGGCACGGCAAATGTCGTGATCTGGAAAAAGGTTTACGAAGCCTTTCGCAAAGCTGTAATCGCCGGGCGGCTGGTTCGTGTCATGGGCAGGATTGAACGCGATGGAGCCGTCACACACCTGATTGCAGAGCGGATAGAGGATGTGTCGACCTTGCTGGCGACACTTGGTCGCCCGGTAGTCATGGAGGCAAATGACGGGCGGGCGGATGAGACAAAGCGGCCCGTCGGCGGCAGCGTCAGATCAGTGGCACATCATCCACGCGCACAGGCCAAGAAACTCTTTCCGAGCCGGGACTTCCATTGATCTGACATTGATCCGAAATTGAATCCACAGCCGTGCGGCAACGTGATTCCAAGCGCCGAATGCCGATGCTGCGTGTTGCAGTCGGCCATCCGCGCCGTGATGGAGTTCTTGACACCTGCGCTGACCAAAAGCCTGAAAAAGGTTGGCCGCAGGGCCGATACCTGACCGGAAAGGTACGACACCGAGCCCGGCACCGCATCACCGGGCTGGCTTTTGGCCCTGACCGCTGACGGGCAATGTGACGATGACGGCAAATCCGCGCCTGCCCTCTCCCACCTCGAATTTGACCGATCCGCCATGCAGTTCGGCAATGCGCAAAACAATCGAAAGGCCCAGGCCGCTCCCCTGCTGCCCGCTACCCACCACACGGTAGAACCTGTCGAACACCCGGTCGCGCAGGTCTGGTGGAATGCCGGGGCCACTGTCGGCGACCCGCAGAATGACCATCTGTTCAAGGGTTTCGACCGATACCGTCACCTCCCCCCCGGCCGGGGTGTAGCGGACCGCATTATCCAGCAGATTGCGCAACAGGACTCCGAGCAGATCTGCATTCCCGATCACGACGGCCGGGTCGCATGATGCGCCACCGAAACCCAGGTCGATGCCCTTGGCCGCCGCTTTGGGTGCTGCTTGCGCGACGCATTCGACCGCCATATCCGCAAGGTTCAACGCCTCGCTGGCCCCGGCGGCCGCATCCTGATCGACCCGCGACAGGACCAGCAGTTGCTCTACCAGCCGCGTGCCCCGGTCGGCGCCTTCGATCACCCCGTCAATCGCTGCGGCACATTTCTTCGGATCGTGCTCCTGGCGGGCGACCTGGGCATGGGTCTTGATCGCGGCAAGCGGCGTGCGCAACTCATGCGCGGCATCGGCCGCAAAGCGGCGTTCGCGGTCAAGCAGCAGGGCGATACGTGCAAACAGGCGGTCAAGCGCCTCAAGAAGCGGGCGGATCTCATCAGGTGCGGTGCCGACTCCAAGTGCGTGCATGTCATCGGGGCTGCGGCGCTCGACCGCCGAGGTGACGTCGCGCAATGGGCGCAGCCCCCATCGTACCGACAGCCAGATCAGACAGCCAAGAAGTGGAATCGCGATCCACAGCGGATGCAGGATGTGAACGGCCACGCGGTCGGCGAATTTGCCTTTGACATCATGGCGCAGCGCCACCTCGACAAGGTGCCCCGCGCCGTCCGTTGCCCCGAACACGCGCCATATCAGACCATCCGAGGTTGCATCGCGAAATCCTGGTTGCCAGTGATCGGTCGGAAAGGCTGGCGAACCCACACTGTCGGCTTCGGTGCTGCCGGTGCCTGCCTGAACACGAAAGGCAATCATCTGATCAGCGTCGGCACCCGGTTGATGCAGCATGGTTTCAGCCAGATCGCCCTGCGGCAGGCGGTCGAGCAGGACAACAAGGAGATTGGCCGATTGTGCAAGTTGGGTGTCCAGCATCTCGTCAATCAGTTGTCTGGTGTCGAGATATGAGAAGAATGCCGTGGCCAGCCAGGCCGCGATGATGCTGCCGCCAAGAATGAACAGCAGCCGTTGGCGCAGCGAACGGATCATCCCTCACCCGCCGCAATGATGTAGCCGACACCGCGGATCGTGCGGATGAGGTCGACATAAAGCTTGCGCCGCAGATTGTGGATGTAAACTTCAACCGTGTTGCTGCCGATCTCTTCGCCCCAGCCATAAAGACTGTCTTCCAACTGGCTGCGGGTGCGCACCCTTCCCGCGTTCATCATCAATTCCTGCAACGTGGCGAATTCGCGCGCAGAAAGCTCGACCGGTGTGCCATCGAGAAACACCGCGTGGCTGGCCGGATCAAGCGCAACCCTGCCGTGCTGCAAGAGCGGGCCGGCCGCACCCTTTGATCGCCGCAAAAGCGCACGCAGCCGGGCCTGAAGTTCGGCCAACTCGAACGGTTTGACCAGGTAATCGTCACCCCCCGCATCAAGTCCTGCGACGCGATCGGCAAGGGTATCGCGTGCGGTCAGCACAAGAACCGGGGTGCGATCCTTGGCGGCGCGCAGCCGCCCGAGCAGGGTCAGCCCGTCGATACCCGGCAAGCCGAGGTCGAGGACGATACTGTCGTAGGAATTGGTTTTCAAAGCCGCTTCGGCATCAAGGCCATCAACCACCCAGTCGACCGCCCAGCCGGCCTGGGCAAGGCCCGCGACCACGCCCTTGCCCAGAAGGCTGTCATCTTCGACCAGCAAAATGCGCATTGCCGAATGAACCCCGAATTTCCCGATTTTCCACCGCCAGAACACTGAACGTCAGAACCGATGGCGAAGCAAGCACGGGCCGCGATCATTTGCGGCCCGTGCGACTGATGTTGGTGATCGGCCAGATCAGTCCAGCGGCTGCCAGCCGGGATGCTCGAAATACTCGCCATAGGCATTGAGCGCCTCAACGATCATCACCGCACCGGCGCGGGGCTCGCTTCCCGCTTCCATGTCGGATGCCCCTGCGATGACCTGGCCAAGGACGCTGTGCAGTTGCTCATCGACGGCAGGCTCCAGTTTGCAGTTCTCGATCATGAAATCTGTCTGCGCCATCACTGTGGCGGCCAGCGCCTTATAGTCGTCGGCCGGCAGGCGATCTTCGTGGATCGCGTCGAGATTGGCGGCGAAGGCCGTCCGGATGGCGTCCATGCCTTTGAGCATATTGTCGTCACCTTGCCATTTCGCGCCGGCGTTTAGTGTCAGGGTGAGCTCGCTCGCGGCATGCCCGTCATGAGATGTGTCTTGTGCGAAGCCCGACATAGGGGCCAGGGAAAGTGCAATCCCGAACAGGACGGGGGCAATATATTTTACAGTCAGCATTTGGATCTCCTTCAAGGATCATTTCGGCATCTTGTTTGATGCGCTGAACCCTGTTTGATCTGCTTCCCTTAAATGCCGCTTAAGCGCACCGCACCCGAACTTTAGATGCAATTTGAAATTTCCTGATTCATGCGCGGTCCGTGGCAAGCCGCCGGTCCTTGGGTTCGGTGGGTGATCTCTGAAATATCGCCGCGAAAAGTTTCTCGTTTGCCAGTGGTGAATGACAATGAGCTATGAAAGGCCCAACGCGGCGCCGCCAGCCGCCGTCAGGGCTACTACGATCCAGGGCGGAGCCTTCCAGACCGCAAGCAGAATGAATGCAGTCAGGGCGAGCGCGAAATCGTAGGGATTGAGGATCGCACTGCGCCAGACCGGATCATATAGTGCAGCCCCAAGGATACCGACGACGGCGGCATTCGCGCCACGCATGGCAGCCTGTGCAAAGCGGCGTGAGCGAAATTCATCCCAGAAGGGCAACGCTCCGATCAACAGCAGAAAGCCCGGCAGGAAGATGGCCACAAGCGCAATGGCGGCACCGAAGACGCCGTTCGGCGCGGGCCCCGTAACCGCCCCGAGATAGGCGGCAAAGCTGAAAAGCGGGCCGGGAACGGCCTGCGCCGCCCCATATCCGGCAAGGAAGGCGTCGTTGCTGACCCATCCCGGCGGCACCACCTCGGCCTGCAACAGAGGCAGCACGACATGGCCGCCCCCGAACACCAGCGACCCGGACCGGTAAAAGGCATCGAACAGCGCCACGCCTTGCGACATGCTGGCCGCCAGCGGCAACAAGACCAGCAGCAGGCCGAAAACCGCGAGCGCGCCGAGGCCAACCGACTTTGGAATGCGAAATTGCAGATGTCCGGCCAATGGCGCGGTGCCGCCGCGACAGGCCAAAAGGCCCGCCAGACCCCCCATCACGATGGCGGCGATCTGACCCAGGGAGCCACCTGCGAAGACCACGATCAGCACTGCGGCAAGCGCAATGGCGGCGCGTGTGCGGTCGGGCGCAAGGGTGCGCGCCATGCCCCAGACCGCCTGTGCCACTACGGCCACCGCAACCACCTTCAGACCGTGAACAAGGCCAAGGCCTGCCGGCCCCGCGAACGCGGCAGCCCCGAAGGCGAACAGGACCATAAGGATTGCCGAGGGCAGCGTGAACGCCGCCCATGCGGCCAGTGCGCCAAGCGGGCCGCCGCGCAAGAGGCCGAGCGCAAAGCCTGTCTGACTGCTGGCCGGGCCCGGCAAGAACTGGCACAGCGCCACAAGGTCGGCATATCCGGCCTCGTCGATCCATTTGCGTCGCGTGACCAACTCGTCGCGAAGATAGCCAAGATGAGCAATCGGGCCACCAAAGGACGTAAGCCCCAGTTTCAGGAAAGCACCAAAAACCTCACCGGCTGTGCCTTTGGCGCAGGGGTTGCCGTTCATGGCGCTTTGGCTGGATGGCATCATGAACCGGTCCCCGCCAGATCGTCGAGGATCGGGCATTCGGGACTTTCATCGCCATGACAGCGCATGACGAGATCCCAAAGACTACGGTGCATGGATTGAAGCTCGATGATTTTCCGCTCAATCCTGCCAATATGATCCTCGGCCAGAAGTTTGACATCGGCGCTGGCACGGCCCCGGTCTTGGTAAAGGAACAAAAGCGCTCGACAATCCTCAATCGAAAAGCCCAGCGATCGCGCCCGCGCAAGAAACCTCAGTTTATGCAAATCGCCTTCGCGGAACGCACGGTAACCGTTCGCACCGCGCATCGGGTTGATCAGCCCGATTTC
>JAGPBG010000062.1:3723-9399 GCA_018063485.1 Cypionkella sp. | reverse complement strand
GGCCTCGGGGCGGGAGTTGCGGGCGCGGATGCTGGTGGGTTGTGATGGCCGGGCCTCTGGCGTGGCGGCACGGGCGGGGATCGCGCGGACCGGCTGGGGCTATGGGCAAACCGCGCTGGTGACGGCGATTGCCCATGAAAAGGACCATCAGGGCATTGCGCATCAGTTCTTCATGCCTGCCGGGCCGTTGGCGATTCTGCCGTTACCGGGGGGGCATCACAGTTCCATCGTGTGGAGCGAGACGGAGGCGCAGGCGGCGGCGATTCAGGCGCTTGGGGATGACGAGTATCTTGAGGCGCTGCGGCCGCGCTTTGGCGATTTTCTGGGCGAGATTTCGCTGGCAGGGGCGCGGTTTACCTATCCTTTGTCGCTGACGCTGGCCAATAGTCTGGTGGCCGCGCGGCTGGCTTTGGTCGGGGATGCGGCGCATGGCGTGCATCCGATTGCGGGACAGGGGTTGAACCTTGGGCTGCGCGATGTGGCTGCATTGGCCGAGGTGCTGATCAAGGCGGCGCGGCGCGGCGAGGATATCGGCGCGGTGGATGTTCTGGAGCGCTATCAGCGCTGGCGGCGGTTTGATTCCACGGTGCTGGCGCTGGGGATGGATGGAGTGAACCGGCTGTTTTCCAATGACAACCCTTTGTTGCGGGCAGGCCGTGATCTGGGGCTGGGTGTGGTGAACGCGGTGCCGCAATTGCGCCGCGGTTTCATGCGGCAGGCGGCGGGGCTGAAGGCCGATTTGCCGAAGTTGCTTGCGGGGCAGGCGATTTAGGCCGAGATTTGTGGGCTTGGCCCGCGCGTCTGTTTGCCGCATTATCCGGGCAGCATATCGGGGAGGCCAAAATGACACGCAAGGTTGCATTGATCACAGCGGGCGGTTCGGGCCTGGGGGCTGCGGCGGCGCGGCGGTTGGCGGCGGATGGGTTCAGCGTCGGGATTTTATCCTCCTCCGGCAAAGGTGAGGCTTTGGCGGCGGAGTTGGGCGGCGCCGGGGTGACGGGATCAAACCTTGTGCCCGCTGATTTGCAGCGGCTGGTCGATATGGCGATGGAAAACTGGGGCCGGGTGGATGTGCTGGTCAATTCGGCGGGGCATGGGCCCAAGGGTGCGATTCTGGAAATCACCGATGAAAACTGGCATCTGGGCATGGAGTATTATCTGCTGAACGTGATTCGCCCGACTCGGATGGTCACGCCGATCATGCAGGCGCAGGGGGTGGGGTCAATCATCAACATTTCGACCTTTGCTGCCTTCGAGCCCGACCCGCTGTTTCCAACCTCGGGCGTGTTTCGCGCCGGGTTGGCAAGTTTTGCCAAACTTTTCGCCGATAAATATGCGGGTGAGGGGCTGCGGATGAACAATGTCTTGCCGGGATTCATCGACAGCCTGCCCGAAACCGCCGACAGGCGCGCGCGGATACCGGCCGGGCGCTATGGCAAGGTCGAGGAGGTTTCGGCGCTGATTTCCTATCTGGCGTCAGAGGCCGGGGCCTATATGACCGGGCAGAACCTGCGGATTGACGGTGGTTTGACGCGGTCGGTCTAGCGCCTTACTCGATCGCCCGTGCCTCGGAGGCCAGCATGATCGGGATGCCGTCGCGAATCGGGAAGGCCAGATGCGCGGCCTTTGAGATCAGCTCGGATTTCTCGGCGTCATAGGTCAGCACGGCTTGGGTGACCGGGCAGACAAGCGCCTCTAACATATGGCGGTCAAAGAGTTGTTCGGTCATTGCAGCACCTCGCCGCCATTGCCGGAATGCAGCGAAAACTCCATCAGCGTGACAAGGGTTTCACGGCGGGTTTCCAAGGAGGGGGCCTCTAGCAGCGCCTGTTTGTCCTCGGGTGTGAAGGGCAGCAACATCGACAGCGAATTGATCAGCAATTCGGGATCGGCCCCTTTGATGCCGGACCAATCTGCGCCAAGCTCGCGCGCGGAAAAAAATCGGGCGAGCAAGGCAAGAAAGCTGTCACGATCAAATCCGGGATCGGTTTCTTCGGCCCCCAGATCGCGGGTGAAAGGTGGCCATTCCACTTGTGCGCGGCGGTAGGGGGCAAAGCCCTGCACCTCTTCGCGCAGTCGAAAGCGCGATAAGCCGGTGAGGGTGATCATATAGCGCCCATCCTCGGTTTCGGAGAAATTCGTGATACGTCCGGCGCAGCCGATAGCGGCAAGGCGCGTTTCGCCATCCGGCGTTTCGCGTGGCTGGATCATTCCGATCAGCCGCGACGAAGTTTTCAGGCAATCATCCAGCATCGCGAGATAGCGTGGCTCGAAGATATGCAGTGGCAGGCGGGCGCGCGGCAGCAACAGCGCGCCCGGAAGCGGGAACAGGGCAATGGTGTCGGGCAGGTCTCTGGCTTTCATCATGCCCTCTCAGATAGGTTTGCGCGGGCGTTAGGCAAATATCATCGACGACAGGCGACGACGGCCCGCCAGCACGATGGGGTCTTGCGGCTTCAGCGCATCGAAGATGGTGAAAAGCTGGCTGCGCGCCGCACCGTCATTCCATTCCCGATCAAGTTTGAAGAGATCAAGCAGGGTATCGACCGACTCTTGGATCTTGCCATTGGCATGAAGCGCCAGCGCCAGGTCAAAACGGGCCTGACGGTTGGCGGGATCGGCGGCAACGGCGGCGGCGAGTTCATCTTCGGGGCCAGCCTTGGCGGCTTGACGGGCCAGTTCGATCTGGGCGCGGGTGGCTTCCAGTTCCTTGGATCTGGCGATGGCATCAGGTGCGATATTCAGCATATCGGCGGCACCGTCGATATTCCCCAGCGCCAGATGCGAACGGATCAAGCCGGCATAGGCCACCGGATTCTCCGGCTCCTCCTCAAGGATGGCGGCGAAGGTCTCCAGCGCATCGGCGGCCTCGCCCTCGGCCAGCATCAATTCGGCGGCCTCGATGGCGTCGGCAAGGCCGTTGTCAGGTTCGGGGCCCATGGCGGCAATTTTATCGACAAAGCGTTTGATGTCGGAAGGGGCAAGCGCGCCCTGAAAACCATCGACCGGCTTGCCCTGAAAGAAAGCATAGACAGTGGGAATGGATTGGATGCGCAACTGCCCGGCAAGAGCCTGATTTTCGTCGACATTGATCTTGACCATCCGCACCCGGCCTTTGGCGGCGGTAACTGCGGCCTCAAGCGCCGGACCAAGGGTTTTGCACGGGCCACACCATGGGGCCCAGAAATCGACGATCACCGGCACGGTTTGCGACGGATCAATCACGTCATCCATAAAGCCAAGCTCGGTGCCGTCCTTGATCAGATCGGCGGTGGCGTTATCGGGGGTTTTATCGGTGGTGCCGAACATCGGTTTCCTCATCGGTGATCAGTTTCCCCTTATATGCGCGCCAAGGGGGCAAAGTCCAAGGGGCTGTGTATATTTACCAGCCCCGGAGACCGGTCATGCCGAGGCTGTCAGATCAGACCAGCCACAGCGCGCGGCCAGAACTTCAGGCGAATGGGCGATCCCCACCGACATATTGGCACGAAAGCGTTCGGATCGGTAATCCTGCCAGCGGTTCTTGTACAGATGCAGGCCCGAGCGCGAAATTTTGATGATGGGGGTGCGCAGTGGCAATTGAACCCGCCATTTCTTGCGCATCGCCTGATAACATTCTACAAAATCGTCGCGCAGGTGGTCATGGTAGCGGTCATTGTGGATGCAGGGCAGTGCCCCCGCATAGGCGCCAAGTCCTGAGTTGCGGGCTTGGGTCACGATATCAGTGCCATACATGTGCCAGCCGGGCAGGGTCGGATCAAAGCGCAGGTTCGAGGCGCGGCGCAAGACGATGACCATCTCGTCATAAGATTGCACCGGGGCGGGGATGATCGGCACCCGGCCCACGATCAGCCCGATCGACGACGACCAGACCGGCCCGATATGCGACGCATCCAGCCCTACGCCAAAGGGGCCAAACAGGGCCCAGTCGGGATCGAGCGCGGCCACTTCGGCAAGGCGTGCGGCAAGCAGTGCATCCCAACCCTGCGGCAGATAGACATCGTGATGGGCAAAGACCACCACCGGGGCGGTGGTGGCATCGAGCGCGCGGTTATAGGCCTGAGCGGCGGAAGTGGCCCCGCGTTCAATGTGCAGCGGCACCGAGGCAAGCAGGGGCGAACGCGCCAGATTGGCGTTCAGAATCTCATCGGAATGGCTGGCACAGACGACGACGAAATCCATCACATCCCCAGGGTTGCTTTGAAAAGGGTGTCGAGTTTTGCGGCCTCAATGTCAACATCATGGCGGGCCATCACGCGGGCGCGCCCAGCAAGACCCATCTCGGTGAGTTGTTGGTTTGAGGTTTTGGACAGCGCAACGATGGCATCAGCAAAGCCCGCCACGTCTCCGGCGGGCACCAGCCAGCCGGTATCCGGCGTGAGCAATTCCGGCACGCCGTTGATCGAGGCGGCGATCACCGGGCGGGCGGCGCCCATCGCCTCCATCACGACCATCGGCAGGCCTTCGGCGAGTGAGGGCAGGATCAGCGCCTGGGCATCCGCAAGGGCGCGGGCAACCCCGGCCTCATCGAGCCAACCCGCGATATGGATCCGCTCTTGCAGGCCGTGGCGGGCGATTTCGCTGTCGATCAGGCTGCGCAACTCGCCGTCGCCGACAATCGTCAGGCGCAGACCGGGTATGCGAGGGGCGGCTTCGGCCATGATCTCGACCAGCAGCGGGAAGCCCTTTTGCTCGGTCAGCCTGCCGATGGCCACCAGATGCGGGTCGCCCGAAGGAACAGGGGCTGCGGGGCCGAAATGAGCGGGCTCGATGCCGCAATGGACGACCTTGATCTTGGGCCAATCGGCGATTGCGGCCCAGCGGCAAAGCTGGCTGCGGCCGAATGAAGAGACCGCCACGGCAAAGCGGGAACGGTGGATCTTCTCGTCCAGCGCATAGCTGCGGGGGGCGTCGAACTCTTCGGGTCCGTGGACCGTGAAGCTGAAACCGGGGCCACCAAGAGCCTCGGCCAGAAGGGCGACCGTGGTGGAATTGGTGCCGAAATGCGCGTGCAGGTGGCGGATGCCAAGGGTCTGGCAGCGCTGGGCGACGCAGGCGGCTTCGGCCAGGTAGACCATGTGGCGCAGGCGGCCCCCGGTGCCGGGAACATGCGCGCCCGAACGTCCGCCCAGGCGCAGGGCAAGGCCAAGTGCGCGCGCGCCGCACACGGGATGGCGCAGCAGATAGGCGGCACCGCTGGCCAGAACCGGTAACAGACCCCGGCCCAGAATGTGTTCGGTGCGGGTGTTTTCGGCGATGTCGGCGGGATCAATCAGCATATGCGCATCGGTTCGCATGGCAAAGCGGTGGATGTTCCAACCCATCCGCTCCAGCGCATGGATTTCGCGGCGGATAAAGCTGTGTGATGGGCGCGGATAGGTGTTGATCAGATAGGCGATTTTCAAGGTGATCCCCGGTTCTTTTGGCCGCAGCTTAACCCTGCGTCATGGCAAGATTGTGCCCGAAGCACGGCAAATTGCCTTTGAGCGCCTGAAGCGGGCAAGTTTGATGTGCCACGGTCTTTTGAGGGCGCGTCAGTTCTCTCCCTAGCCCGTTCTCTCCTTGGCCCGTTCTCTCCTTGGCCGGTGCGTGCAGCACAGGTATCAGGATTGGCGCGGCCTGCCGCGACAAAAACCGGATGGCCACTGAACACCGTTGGTTGACGCCCAAGAGAGG
>JAGPBG010000062.1:0-3623 GCA_018063485.1 Cypionkella sp. | reverse complement strand
GCCCGTTCTCTCCTTGGCCCGTTCTCTCCTTGGCCGGTGCGTGCAGCACAGGTATCAGGATTGGCGCGGCCTGCCGCGACAAAAACCGGATGGCCACTGAACACCGTTGGTTGACGCCCAAGAGAGGGGGGCCTAGGGTCTGACGGGAATATCTTGCGCCCTTGATGCGCGATCTGGGTGATGATTTCAATGTTCAGCGCATTGTCGGCCAAGTTGTCAGGGACCAGCCTGTTTGCCCGTGCGATGCGCGGGTCGGCCTTTACGGCAGGGTCTTATATCATCGCACAGATGATGCGGCTGGCCTCGAACCTGATCTTGACCCGGCTGCTTTTCCCCGAGGCCTTTGGCGTGATGGCGCTGGTTTCGGTGGTACTGGTGGGCATGGTGATGTTTTCGGACGTAGGGGTTTCGGCATCCATCGCGCAGCACAAGCGCGGTGATGATCCTGATTTTCTGAACACCGCCTTCAGCATCCACGTCTTTCGCGGGGCAATGCTGTGGCTGGTGACCTGCGCCATCGCCTATCCGCTGTCGCTTTTCTACAACGCGCCCGATCTGGCCTATCTGTTGCCGGTGGCGGGGTTGTCGCTGTTGATTTCGGGGTTCAACCCGACGCGGATTGATACGGCAACGCGGCATCTGCTCTTGGGGAGGGTGACGCTGCTTGATCTGGCGGCGCAGATCATCGGCATAATCGCGATGGTGGTGCTGGCGATGATCTTCAAATCGGTCTGGGCGCTGGTGTTTGGGGCGATTGTGGGGTCATTGGCCAAGCTGGTGCTGACATGGCGCTATCTGCCGGGGGCACCCAATCGTTTTCACTGGGACCGCACCGCCGCGCATGATCTGATCCATTTCGGCAAGTGGATATTCCTGTCAACCGCCTGTGGCTTTGCCTTGGCGCAGGGTGACAAGGCGATTTTCGGGCATTATCTGAGCCTGGATGAGTTGGGGATTTACAACATCGCCTATTTTCTGGCCTCGTTCCCGCTGCTTTTGGCGCGGGCGGTGAATGGGCGGATCATGATCCCGCTTTACCGCGATCACCACCCGGCGACCTCGGTGGAAAATTTTGCCAAGATGCGGCGGTTGCGCTTTGCCATTACCGGCGGGACGTTATTGTTGTTGGGATTGCTGGCGGTGATCGGGCAGCCTTTGGTGGGGCTGATGTATGATGCGCGCTACGGGGCTGCGGGCTTGATCGTGGTGGCGGTGGCCTTGGTGCAAATGCCGGAAACCATTGGGATAACCTATGACCAATCGGCGCTGGCGGCGGGGGATGGGCAAACCTATTTCTGGCTTCAGGCGTTCAAGGCGGTGATTCAGACGCTGGCCTTCATCGTGGGGATTCAATGGGCCGGGTTGCAAGGGGCGTTGTTGGGGCAGGCGCTCGCCTTGATTGCGGTGCATCCGGCGGTGATTGCGCTGGCGCGCAAGCACCGGGCCTGGGATCCGCTGAATGACCTGATGTTTTTCGCGCTGGCGGCGGCGCTGGTGGCGCTGGCCTATTGGGTGAATATCGCGGGGCTGTAATGCCTTTATCCTGTCGGCGTCTTGCCCCAAACTTGTGCGAATAGCGTGGTATCGCGGGGGCGGATTTATGGGTGAACGTGCATGAAGATCGAAGAAACCGCATTGCAAGGCGTGCTGATCCTGACACCGCCGCGCTTTGGCGATGACCGGGGCTGGTTCAGCGAGACCTGGAGCGCCGCGCGGATGCGGGCGGCGGGGTTGGGCGTGGAGTTCGTGCAGGACAACCAATCAATGTCGGCGGCAGCAGGCACCCTGCGCGGGCTGCACTATCAGGCACCGCCCCATGCGCAGGACAAGCTGGTGCGCTGCACGGCGGGCCTGATTTTCGATGTGGCGGTGGATTTCCGCGCCGGATCGCCCGGTTTCGGGCGCTGGGTCGGGGTGGAACTCTCGCCGCAGAACGGGCGGCAATTGCTGGTGCCCAAGGGATTCCTGCACGGTTTTGTCACCCGCGCGCCCAATTCCGAGGTGCAGTATAAATGCAGCGATGTCTACGCGCCCGATTGTGATGGGGCAGTGCGCTGGGATGATCCTGATATCGGGATTGACTGGGGTGTTAGCACGCCGATCCTGTCGGCCAAAGATGCTGTGGCACCCTTGCTGCGCGATGTTGTCAGCCCGTTTCAGAGGGGTGTCTTGTGAAAATATTGGTGACAGGCGGCGCGGGGTTTATCGGGTCTGCCGTGGTGCGGCTGGCGATTTCGCGCGGGCATGAGGTGGTGAACCTTGATGCGTTGACCTATGCCGCCTGTCTGGAAAATGTGGCTGCGGTGTCGGGCTCGGCCCTTTACAGCTTCGAGCAGGCCGATATCCGCGACCGGGCGGCGCTGGACCGGGTGTTCGCCACGCATCGCCCAGACCGCGTGATGCATCTGGCCGCTGAAAGCCATGTGGATCGCAGCATCGACGGGCCGGCTGATTTCATCGAAACCAATATTACCGGCACCTTCAACATGCTGGAGGCGGCGCGCGCCTATGCGGCCCCCGAAGGCTTTCGCTTTCATCACATCAGCACCGATGAGGTGTTTGGATCCTTGGGCGAGACCGGGCAGTTTAGCGAAACCACGCCCTATGACCCGCGCAGCCCCTATTCGGCCAGCAAGGCGGCGTCTGACCATCTGGTGCGGGCCTGGGCGGAAACCTATGGCCTGCCGGTGGTGATGACGAATTGTTCCAATAATTACGGCCCCTATCATTTCCCTGAAAAGCTGATCCCGGTGGTGATATTGAACGCTTTGGCGGGCAAGCCGGTGCCGGTTTACGGCGCGGGTTTGAATGTGCGGGACTGGCTTTATGTCGAGGATCACGCCGATGCGCTGCTTTGCGTGTTGGAAAAGGGCAAATTGGGGCGCAGCTATAATATCGGCGGCGAGAATGAGGTGCGCAACATTGATATCGTACATAAGATCTGCGCGCTGCTGGATGAGATGCACCCTATCGGTGCCCCCCATGCGCGCCTGATCACTCATGTGAGCGACCGGCCTGGCCATGATGCGCGCTATGCGATTGATCCCTCGCGTATCCGCGAGGAACTGGGCTGGCGGCCCTCGGTGACTTTGGACGAGGGTTTGCGCAAGACCGTGCGCTGGTATCTGGACAATGAGGCCTGGTGGAAGCCGTTGCAGGCCCGCGCAGGGGTGGGGCAGCGGTTGGGGGTGAAGGCATGAAGGCGCTGATCTTTGGCAAAACCGGGCAGGTAGCGCGGGAATTGGCGCGAAACGTGCCTGCTGGCGTAAAGGCCGAGTTTCTGGGCCGCGACCGCGCCGATCTGGGCGATCCTATCTCTTGCGCGGCGGCGATCATGGCGCGGCGGCCGGAGGTGGTGATCAATGCGGCCGCCTGGACCGGGGTGGATGCGGCGGAGTCGAGCGAAGCCGAGGTGACAGTGGTGAACGCCGAGGCTCCGGGGGCGATGGCGCAGACCTGCGCCTCTCGCGGGCTGCCGTTTCTGCATATCTCAAGTGATTACGTTTTTGACGGCATGGGCGATCAGCCGTCTGGGGTGGATCATCCCACGGCACCGTTGGGGGCCTATGGGCGCAGCAAGCTGGCGGGTGAGAGGCTGGTATTGGAGGCGGGCGGGTTGGTCA
>JAGPBG010000427.1 GCA_018063485.1 Cypionkella sp. | reverse complement strand
TCGACAATACGCGCCGACCGCGCGGTGCCGCGCGGCCCGTTCATCACGCCATACATCCCAGCCTGCACCGCCCGCAATTGGGCTGCGTTGACATCCAGCGGTGCAACTTCGGCCACAGGCACCTCTTGCCCGTCGACACTGAGTACCAACCTTGGGGACACGGATGTGCCGCTGGCAATCCGTGCGGCCATCACCGCCAATTGCAAGGGTGAGGTCAGCACATAGCCCTGGCCGATGGAGGCGTTGATCGTGTCACCGATCCGCCACTCGGATTTCTGCTTTTCGGTTTTCCACGCCTTGTCTGGTATGACGCCCTCGGTGATCGCCGACATCGGCAGATCATGGCGGTGCCCAAGACCCAAGGACCGCCCCATTTCAGCGATCTTGTCGATGCCACAGCGCTGGGCGACATCATAAAAGAACACATCGCAGCTTTCCGCCAGCGCCCGCGCCAGATCAACAGAACCGTGGCCGCCATGTTTCCAGCAGTGGAACTTGCGTCCGCCGCTTTCCAGATAACCGGGACAACGCACCTTGGTGTTGACGTCGATTTCTCCCGAGGCCAGGGCCGCCAGCGCCGTGACCATCTTGAAGGTGGAACCGGGCGGATAGGCCCCTTGCACGGATTTGTTGGCCAGCGGGCGGTGGTCATGTTCGGTCAGGGCCGAATAATCGGTCTGGCTGATCCCGCGCACGAAAAGGTTGGGGTCAAACGACGGGTTCGACACGATGGCGATCAAATCGCCGTTGGTCACATCCATCACCACACAAGAGGCGCTTTCCTCACCCAGCCGAGCCTGCACGAAATTCTGTACATCGGCGTCGATGGTCAGCCGGATATCCTTGCCCGCAATACCGTCCTCACGGCCCAATTCGCGCATGACGCGGCCAACGTGGTTCACCTCGATCCGCTTGGTTCCCGATGATCCGCGCAGGATGTCTTCCAGCCATTTTTCCGCACCGATCTTGCCGATCTGGAATTTCGGCAGCCTCAGCAGCGGGTCGGGGCTGTCCAGCGCCGCAAGATCTTTCTCGCTGACCGGGCCGACATAGCCCACCACATGCGCGAAATCCTCGACCCGCGGGTAAATCCTGCTTAATCCCACCTCGGGCGTCACCCCAGGCAGGGCAGGGCTGTTGACGGCCACCTTGGTGAAATCATCCCAACTCAGCCGGTCGGCCACCGGAACCGGTACAAAAGCCGAATTGCGTTTAAGGTCTTTGAGCGTGATGGCGCGATCCTCATCCGTCATCGGGATGATCTGGCTCAGCCGGTTCAGGACCACTTCGACATCGCCGGCGTCCTCGCGGGTGATCACCACACGGAAATTCTGTTCGTTGCCGGCAATCAGTTTGCCATTGCGATCCTCGATCAGGCCGCGCGCTGGCGGGATCAATCGGATATTGATCCGGTTTTCCTCGGCCAAGAGCTTGAATTCATCGGCCTGCTCAACGCCCAAAAAACGCATCCGTGCGCCCAGGGCCGCCACCATAGCCGCCATGCAGCCACCCATGAACAAGGCGCGGCGGGTGACATTGGTTGCCATTGCATCAGTGTCGCGGGGCGTGCGTCTCATCTTTGGGGTCACATCCTTCGGCCATAGGCATCCACCTCGCCCATGGCAGGTTTATAAAGGTCCAGCACAAAGCGCGACAGGGCAACAACGGCAGGATAACACAGGATTGACCAGATCACCTGCACCAAGGCAAATCCGAAACCCGGTTGCGGTAACAAAGTGATCGCAAACACGGTGCGATAGATCAGCAGCATGGCCAGCATAAGCCCTCCCACCAACAACCATTCCACCAGAAAATTCAACTCACGCGTCAGGGCCACACGGGCGCGCACGAATTCCGACCCCATCAAGACCAGTGCCGTCCACAGCCCCGGAGGTCGCATCAGCAACATATCCTCCAGCAAGACCACCGAGACAATCAACCAAGGCGGCAGATAGTCCGGGCGCCGCATCGTCCAGGCAAAGACAAAGCACAGCAATATATCGGGCCCAGGCAAATGTCCGGCAACCGCGCCCAGCGGCAGCAGGCGAACGAAAAGCAATATCAATGCGATGGCAACGAACAACACACGATGCAGCCAGACGGAACGTGTGGCCGGATCAACCATTGCTTGCCCCGGCCTCTGCTTCGATTCCGGGTTCGGGGGTCACGGGGGGGCGCGGCGGCCCCTGTATCGGGGGTGAGGCAACCAAGCCACCGGCGTCGAGGATCGGCTGCAATTCATGGCTGCGTAGAACCTTCAGGAAATCAAGGCGCTGATAGTCCGCGGCCAGATCAACTCTCAGGCGCTTGTCGGTTCCCAAAACCACCGACCCCACCAAAAGCCCTGCCGGAAACACTCCACCATCGCCCGAGCTGAACACCTGATCGCCGGGGCGGACTTCATCGCCGTTCTCAAGGAAATCGAGCGGAGGAATCGTGGAATTGTCACCCGACAGGATCGCGCGCTGACCCGAAGGCTGCACCGTCACCGGCACCCGACTGCTGCTGTCGGTCAAAAGGATGACCCGGCTGGTTTGCCGCCCAACGCCAGAAATCCGCCCCACCAGCCCGATACCGTCCATCGTCGCCCAACCGTCGCGGATACCGTCGCGCTCACCAACATTCAACAACACCGATTGGCGAAACGGGCTTCCGGAATCAGCCAGAACCACACCAGTGACATGGGTCAGCAACGGATCAAGCCGGACGTGATTCAGAT
>JAGPBG010000061.1 GCA_018063485.1 Cypionkella sp. | reverse complement strand
CATCACCGTCGCCACCAGTGCGCCACCGCGCAAACGCCCCTCATCTGACCATTGTGCAGCCAGCAGGGCCATCAACTGATCGCCATCGGCCACCTGGCCGTTTTCATCAAGGATCATCACCCGGTCGGCATCGCCGTCCAGACAAATACCCAGATCGGCACCATGCGCAATCACCGCCTCGGCGGCGGTCTGGGGATGGGTCGATCCGCAATGATCGTTGATATTGATGCCGTTGGGTTCGACTCCCACCGGAATCACCTCGGCCCCCAATTCCCACAGCACAGCAGGAGCAACGCGATAAGCGGCCCCATGGGCGCAATCAATCACCACCTTCAGCCCCTCCAGCCGCAGGCCCGCCGGAAAAGTGGTTTTCGCATATTCAACATAGCGGCCCTGCGCATCCTCGATCCTTTTGGCCCGCCCGATGTTTTCCGATTGCGCCGGAACGATCTCGCCCGCAACCAGTCCCTCGATCTCGAGTTCAGCCTCATCGGACAGCTTGAAGCCATCCGGGCCAAAGAACTTGATGCCGTTGTCATGGTGCGGATTGTGGCTGGCGGAAATCATCACCCCCAGATCGGCCCGCATCGAGCGGGTCAGAAAACCCACGGCGGGCGTCGGAACCGGACCCAGCAGCAGCACATTCATACCGGTGCTGGTCAGACCTGCCGTCAGAGCGTTTTCCAGCATATAGCCCGACAGCCGAGTATCCTTACCGATCACCACCCGGTGATCATTCGAGCCATCCCTGCGAAAGAACCTCCCCGCCGCCGACCCCAGCCGAAGCGCCATCTCGGCCGTCATCGGATAGGTATTGGCGCGGCCTCGCACCCCGTCCGTGCCAAAAAGTTTGCGCGTCATTGCGACACCCCATGTGTTGCGGCCTGCCAGAGCGACAGAGCCTGTCTTGTTTCTGCTACATCATGCACGCGGATCATCTGCATCCCTTGTGCCACCCCGGCCAGCGCCACAGCCAGCGAGCCCGGCATCCGCCGTGCCGCCTCGGACTCGGCACCGATGGTGCCGATGAACCGCTTGCGCGACGCGCCCAACAGCACCGGCACCCCCAGATCGTGAAACAGCGCCAGCCTGGCCAGCAATGTGAGGTTATGCGCGAGGGTCTTGCCAAAACCGATCCCCGGATCGACTGCCAGATTGCCCGGCGCGATTCCTGCCGCACGGGCAAGGGCTAGCCGGGCCTTCAGCGCGTCATAGACGTCGAGCAAGACATCCTCATAACAGGGATCATCCTGCATTGTCGCTGGGGTCTCGATCGAGTGCATCAACACCACCGGGCAGCCTTGAGCCGCCGCCGTGGCCGCCATTTCCGCATCAAAGCGCAGCGCGGTCACGTCGTTCAGGATCTTTGCACCGGCGGCAAAGGCTTGCCGTGCCACCGCAGCCTTGCGGGTATCAATCGAAATCGGGGTTTCCAACCCCGCCGAAACCAGCGCCGCAATCACCGGGGCAGTGCGGGCGATTTCTTCTTCTGCCGAGACTTCGGCCGCGCCGGGGCGGGTACTCTCGCCGCCAATGTCCAGAATATCGGCGCTGACCGCCATTTGCCGGGCCTGCACCAGGGCCGCTTCGGGCCGCAAAAACAGACCACCATCGGAAAAACTGTCGGGTGTGACGTTCAGGATGCCCATGATGTTGGGGCGGTTCATCGCCACGCCGGCGAAATCAGGACGCAAGCCGGAAAGTCGGGCACGCGCGACCGTATCCAGATCCGCCGCCGCAATGACCCGTGGCGCAGTGCCCCGCGCCAGAACCTCCACCCGATCAAACCACAAAGGCCCACCCGCCAGCGAAAGCGCATCAGCCGGTCGGGCCGGATCGCTCATCGGGATGGGACGCAAATATTCCATTCAACTGTCGATAAAACCTGAAACAACGGCAAGCAAGAGACTCTAGGATTGATATTGCACCCGCACGCGACTTCCCGCCGGAACCGTAACAGAGCCGTGCACAATCAAGCAATCCGCAGCCATATGCTCGGCCAGCCACAGCGCCAGACCCACCGGATCGCGCGATTGCGGACCATCCACCGCATCCAGCACCAGCTTGGACGGTGCCCAGACAATCATCTGCCCGCGCTTCATCGCCCAATCCATCTCGGTGCGGGTTTCCACCACCACACAGCGCGGATCACGCGCGGCCAGAGTCCAGGCGTTCTGCTCGATCGCCAAAAGATCAACCCGGCGCTGCGTCGGGCGATGCCCGGTCTGCGGGCGTGGCAAATCCGGCAGGCCAACGGTCAGGATCACCGGCTGGCAACTGGCCTGCCAATGGTCCAGCCGCGCGGCAAGCCCCGGATCGGCAATATCAGCGTTGCCAAGATAAACGACAACGGGGTGAACCAGCTTTTCCTCGCCATCTTGCGACAGGATCGTGGTTGCCTCCTCGGCCCGGCTGCGCACGATCTCGACCCCCAGCTTGTATGGCCCGATGTCAAGTTTTTCGATCCGCACAAACACCCGCATCGCCTGCGGCTCGGCCAGAATACGCTCGGCCAGGCGCTCGGCCAGCGTCTCCAGCAGGTTCAGTCGCTCGGCGGCCAGTTCCGTGGCAATCGCATCGGTGATCCGGTCATAGGACAGGATCCGGTCAACATCGTCATTCAACGGCTGCGGCGCGGGGCGCACTTCAACCACCACATTGAACATCACCCGCTGCCGGTGGCCGCGTTCTTGTTGAAAGGCGCCAATATCCACCTCGACGACATGATCGCGCAGCGAAATGCGGTCACGCGGATCTGCTCCGGCAGAGGCATGGCTGCGCTCTTCGGGATGCGAAAAGGCTAGGCTGATATCGCTGGTCATAAAACACCCGAACGTCGAAAAGCGCAGATTACGCGTCTGCCCTGCCCTGCGCCATGCCTTTCGACGACATGGCTTGCAAGAGATACGACGCGAGCACGTCTCTACTCGCGATAAAACACATGCGCGCCAATAGAGGCGGTCTTGGCGAAACGGCTGGCCCAGGCCGGGCGGATGGCTCTGGTGTGAAAATGCGTGGCCCCCATCGTCAAAGCCCGCGGCGCGCCGTCCAGCATCACCCTTGCGATACGTCCGGCACGATCCACCGCCCCCGGTTCGCGCATCACATCGCGCACACCGTCACAGGTATAGGAAAACTGGCAGCCCCCACGCCCGCCCTGATTGACCACCTTGCAGACGGTCGAGGGATATTCCGGGCTGTCGACCCGGTTCAGGATCACTTCGGCGACCGCGAATTCGCCTTTCAGGGTCTCGCCGCGCGCCTCGAAATACAGCGCCTTGCGCAGGCAATCCCATTCGGGATCGCCCTGCGGCAGCGCCACCTGGTCCAGCCAGCCTTCGCTGTACTCGATCGCAACCACCGATTTGGCCTTGGTCTTGAGCGCCTTCAGGTTTGGCCCTGCCGCCAATGCGGCCAACCGGGCCTGCGGCAAAGCCACGACAATCTGATGCTCGGCCCCAAAGAGCGAAGCAAATTCCTGCCCGATCTGGGCAGTAGGGTCACTGGACTGGCTCACCGTCACATCGGCGAAGGCCGCTCCACTCAGGACCACCAGCGCCATTGCGGCGTGGGTCCAAGTTTGTAGCAAGCGCATTTGTCTCGATTTCCCGGTTTGTTTCAGCAGCACCGCCCGACCAGCCCTCCCAAGCAGGCCCGGCGACGAGGAACTGCGGTAGAGAGAAAGCCGGGTCACGTCTACTGCTGTGGTAAAAATACCACGAAACTTGGCCTAAACTGCGCGAGAATCCGCCTAGATTGTTATTGTTCTACATTAGGAAACAGTTGCAATATCATGATATAGTGTGGTTATTCGGGTTATCCACATCATCGGCCAAAGCCAGGTGAGCGGCCGCAAGACGCGCCAAAGGCACCCGATAGGGCGAACAGGAGACATAATCAAAGCCTGCCCGGCGGCAAAAATCGATTGATTCGGGGTTGCCGCCATGCTCGCCGCAAATGGAAAGCGTCAGGTCAGCCCGAGTCCGCCGGCCCCGTTCAGCACCGATCAACAACAACTCGCCCACGCCATCAACATCAAGGGTATGAAACGGATCCTCTGGGAAAACGCCTTGCTGGACATAGGTGTTCATGAACCGCCCGGCATCGTCGCGGCTCAGCCCATAGGTCATCTGCGTCAGGTCATTGGTGCCGAAAGACAGGAAAGCCGCATGTTGCGCGATCTCCCCCGCCCGCAGTGCCGCACGCGGGGTTTCGACCATCACACCCAGCTTGTAGGTGAAGGGCACCCCCGATTTCGTACGCACCAGTGCCGCCACGGCGTCGATATTGGCCTTGACCAATTCGACCTCGCGCTTGGCCGATACCAGCGGGATCATGATCTCGGGCACAACAGTGGTGCCACGCTTGGCAATCTCGACCGTTGCTTCAAAAATCGCACGCGCCTGCATGTCGTAGATTTCCGGCAAGACCACGCCCAGCCGAACACCCCGCATCCCCAGCATCGGATTGAATTCGGCCAATGCCTCGGCGCGGCGGGTCACATCCGACAGCGGCTTGTCCAGAGCCTCGGCCAATTCGCGCAGACCCTCGCGGCTGTGCGGCAGAAATTCATGCAAAGGCGGATCGAACAGGCGAATGCAGACCGGCAGGCCCTGCATGATTTCAAACAATTGCACGAAATCCTCGCGCTGCATCGGCAACAGCCGCACCAGCGCCGCCGCCCTGTCGGTTGGCGTATCGGCAAAGATCATCTCGCGCATCACCACAAGTCGGTCTTCCTCAAAGAACATATGCTCGGTGCGGCACAGACCAATGCCCTGAGCCTCGAACTGGCGGGCCGTGGTGGCATCGGCGGGGGTGTCGGCATTGGCGCGGATACCGATATCGCGCACCGCATCGGCCCAGCCCAGCAATTTGCGAAACGCGTCATCCAACGCCGGGGCCAGCATTTCGGCAGAACCTGCGAGAACTTCGCCCTTCGAGCCGTCCGGCGTGATCACATCACCCTCGGCAAAGCTGCGGCCCGAGGCCACGATCTTTTTATCCTTGGCGTCCAGCCGCATATCAGACGCGCCCACCACACAAGGCAACCCCATGCCGCGCGCAATCACCGCCGCGTGGCTGGTGACACCGCCGCGTTCGGTCAACACGCCCACCGCCGAATGCATGCCGCGAATATCCTCGGGCGCGGTTTCACGCCGCACCAGAATACAAGGCTCACCGCGCGCGGCCGAAGCCTGCGCCGCCGCCGAGGAAAACACGATCCGCCCCACCGCAGCCCCCGGCGAAGCGGCAATGCCGCGCGCCACCACATCGCGCGGCCCGCGCGGATCGACCTGCGGGTGCAACAGCTCCGACAGCGACCGCGGCTCGACCCGCAAGATCGCCTCATTGCGCTCGATGATCCCATCCTCGGCCAGCGCCACCGCAATTCGCAGACCTGCCCGCGCCGACCGCTGCACCTTGACCGCATCAAGCACCGAAAGCTGCCCGTCCTCGATGGTGAATTCGATCTGCATTTCTTCGCGCAATCTGCTGCGGCAAGCGGCGCCAAAGCGGATCAGATCGGCAAACAACGCGGGCGCGATATCTTCCAGCGACGGGCCGCGCGCGTCGCGCGTCAGATACATGGCTTCGGTCTTTTTCAGCGCATCCCGGCCCTGGCTTTGGCCCAGATAGCGCCCGGTGACTTGAGTAAGCCCGGTAACCGGATCGACAAACTGAATCACGCCTGAACCCGAAATCCCCTGCCCGATGCCTTGGGCCATCTGTTGTACCACCAGACCCAGTGCCGCCTCGGCCGGTGCGCCTTTGGCTTGGCGCAACAGCCGCGCCGTGGTGCCCTCCCAGGCACGGGCCATCGAGCGCAGCACCTCGGAAAGCTGTTGTGCGGCCTCTTGCGGAAAAGCCTCCTCCATCTCGTGTTCATAGTGGCGCAGTGTGTCGCGCAGCACCGTGGCCGAAGTCGCTGCGGCATCAAACATATCGGGATCAAGTCGCGCCACATGGGTGGCATAGGATTGCACAAAGCGCAGATAAAGCGCATCCGCCGCCGCCTGACCGTGGCTTTGCACCAGCAAGGCATGGCGTTCGGCGTTCATCCCGATGTTAAGGATGGTTCCCGGCCCGCCCCATTCGGGATTTTCCGGGCTGGGTCGCACCGAAATCAGCGGATTGGGGCCAAAGCTGGCCAGAATCGCTTTGCAATCCACCATATGCCCCGCCGCGATGGCGCGCACGGTGGCGGCTGGCAGTGCCACGGTTTGTGGCACCGGCAGTTCCAGCCGCACCAGCCGTTGCAGGCATTTCGCGCGCCACCCATGCGCCGGGGTGCTGATTTCAGCACTCGGAGTGACGAGGGCGAAATCAAGGATCGGCTCTTTTTTCTGCACTGCGGCACCTTTGGTTTGCGGCTGCAGGATACACGTCATCCAACTCCGCGCAAGCAGCAAGGATACCGCAGGCATCCGGGGCCGGATCACGCCAGAGCTGCCATGGAACCTGCCTGCAAAACCACCCGGCCCCTGCTCTCCCTTGCCGCTTCATGTTCCGCTCGCCAGCCTCGCAGCCGGGTCCGTCACGCGAAGATGTCACGACACTGCCGGTTTTGGCCAGAGGTTGCAGCCTCGCGCGCTTTGCGTCAGTCTTTGCCGAACTCACGAAAGGCTCCACCATGGCTCTGGAACTTGTCACCATCCCCTGCCTCAAAGACAATTATGCCTATCTGCTGCATGATGGCGCAACCGGCGATACCGCGCTGATTGACGCTCCGCAAGCAGCCCCCATCCTTGCCGCCCTGAGCACCCGAGGCTGGGCGCTGCGCCAGATCCTGATCACCCACCACCACTGGGACCACATCGACGCCGTGGCGGCGCTCGTCGAGGCGACCTCTGCCGATATCCTTGGGGCCGAGGCCGACGCCCATCGCCTGCCGCCCCTCACCCGCGCGCTGATCGACGGCGATGTGGTGCAGGTCGGCTCCGAATACGGCCATATCATCGACGTGCCCGGCCATACCGTCGGCCATATCGCGTTTTACTTCCCCGACAGCGGCTATGCTTTCACCGCCGACAGCCTGATGGCGGGGGGCTGTGGCCGCCTGTTCGAAGGCACCCCCGATCAGATGTGGCAAAGCCTGTCGAAACTGATGGCCCTGCCGCCAGAAACCCTGATCTGCTCGGGCCATGAATACACCGCCGCCAATCTGCGCTTTGCCGCCAGCGTCGATCCTGAAAACCAAGCGCTGAAAGCCCGCATCGACCGCGTGGCATTGGCCAATTCCCAAAACCGCCCCACGGTCCCCTCGCGCCTGTCACAAGAATTGGCAACCAACCCTTTTCTTCGTGCCAATGACCCCCATATAAAGGCCATCCTCAACCAACCCAACGCCACCGACGCAGAAACTTTCGCCGCCCTGCGCGCGCTGAAAGACAAATTCTGAGTCCAAACTGCAACCTTCGATCACAATTTGCCCATGCAACCCCGCCAAGACACAATCTTGACCAATTAGGGCTTGAAGATCGGCAAATAAAACCGATCCTTTACTTAATGAGGCCAAAGTCGGAACTGGCCCCCGCCATCCGACAAGCAGGATAGGAGCACGACCAAGTGCCATCATTTTCGACAACCCTGGAACAAGCCATTCACGGCGCCCTGGCCCTTGCCAACGCCCGCAAACATGAACTCGCCACGCTTGAGCATCTTTTGCTCTCGCTGATTGATGAACCCGATGCCGCCCGCGTCATGCAGGCCTGCTCGGTCGATCTCGATATCCTGCGCAAAACCCTGTCCGATTTCATCGACGATGATCTGTCCACCCTGATCACCGATGTCGAAGGGTCCGAGGCCGTGCCGACGGCCGCTTTCCAGCGCGTGATCCAGCGCGCGGCGATCCATGTCCAATCTTCCGGGCGTACCGAGGTTACCGGTGCCAATGTGCTGGTGGCCCTCTTTGCCGAACGCGAATCCAACGCCGCCTATTTCCTGCAAGAACAGGATATGACCCGCTACGATGCCGTGAACTACATCGCCCACGGCGTCGCCAAAGACCCCTCCTATGGCGAACCGCGCACCGTTTCCGGTGCCGAAGAGCATCACGAAACCCCCAAGGCCGAGGCAGGTGAGGCCAAGGAATCCGCGCTCTCCAAATATTGCGTCGATCTGAACGTCAAGGCGCGCAAAGGCGATGTCGACCCTCTGATCGGCCGCGAAGCTGAGGTGGAACGCTGCATTCAGGTTTTGTGTCGGCGCCGCAAGAACAACCCGCTTCTGGTGGGCGATCCCGGCGTCGGCAAGACCGCCATCGCCGAAGGTCTGGCGCGCAAGATCGTCAACCATGAAACCCCCGAAATCCTCGCCCACGCCACCATCTACAGCCTTGATATGGGCGCGCTTTTGGCCGGCACCCGGTATCGTGGCGATTTTGAGGAACGGCTCAAGGCCGTCGTCACCGAGATGGAAAACCATCCCGATGCGATCCTGTTCATCGACGAGATTCACACTGTCATCGGTGCCGGTGCCACCTCTGGTGGTGCGATGGATGCCTCGAACCTGCTGAAACCGGCGTTGCAGGGCGGCAAACTGCGCTGCATGGGCTCCACCACCTACAAGGAATTCCGTCAGCATTTTGAAAAAGACCGCGCCTTGGCCCGTCGCTTCCAGAAAATCGACGTGAACGAACCGTCGGTGCCGGATGCGATCAAGATTCTGATGGGTCTGAAACCGCATTTCGAAGAACACCACGATCTGCGCTATACCAATGATGCGATCAAGGCCGCCGTGGAACTTGCCGCGCGCTATATCCATGACCGCAAACTGCCAGATTCCGCCATTGACGTGATCGACGAGGCCGGGGCGGCACAGCATCTTCTGACCGATTCCAAACGTCGCAAAACCTTGGGCACCAAAGAGATCGAGGCCGTGGTCGCCAAAATCGCCCGCATCCCGCCAAAATCGGTGTCGAAAGACGATGCCGAAACCCTGCGCGATCTGGAAAAATCGCTCAAACGCGTGGTGTTTGGCCAGGACAAGGCCGTCGATGCCCTGTGTTCGGCGATCAAACTCGCCCGCGCGGGCCTGCGCGAGCCTGAAAAGCCCATCGGCAACTATTTGTTCGCGGGCCCTACGGGTGTGGGTAAAACCGAGGTCGCCAAGCAATTGGCCCTCAGCCTTGGCGTGAAACTTCTGCGCTTCGATATGTCGGAATACATGGAGAAACACGCGGTTTCCCGTCTAATCGGCGCGCCTCCGGGCTATGTCGGTTTCGATCAGGGCGGCATGTTGACCGATGGCGTCGATCAAGACCCGCATTGCGTGCTCTTGCTTGATGAGATGGAAAAGGCCCACCCCGATGTCTACAACATCCTGTTGCAGGTGATGGATCACGGTAAACTCACCGATCACAACGGCCGCACCGTCGATTTCCGCAACGTGATCCTGATCATGACCACCAACGCCGGTGCCTCTGACATGG
>JAGPBG010000426.1 GCA_018063485.1 Cypionkella sp. | reverse complement strand
GCGATGATGATGAGGACCAATTGTCGCGCTATCGGGCAGACCCGGCGACGCGCATGATGATTTGGGAGACTCACGTCCCGGCAGGCTTTGCGATCTTTCGCGAAATCGGCCATGACTCGGGGCGGGTGGAATTGTTTCGACTTGCCCTGTCACAGGTTGGCAATGGCAAGGGGGCGGCGTTTATCGCGGCACTGGTTTGCTTTGCTTTCAACGATCTGAATGCCAAAAGGGTCTGGCTTGACGCATCTTCGGAAAATCCGCGCGCCATGAAAAGCTATGAACGCGCGGGGTTTCAACTGGAAGGCCGATTGCGCGAGCATTGGTATCGCCCTGCCCTTGGACGCACTGTCGATATGATGCTTTACGGGCTCCTGCGGGCCGATTGGCTTGATCGGAGAACCCCCTTGCAGCCCCGTCCCCCCGGCCTTACATTTTATCAAAACAAGGAGCAGCCCATGGCGATGGAAGCCCACGACATCGAAGCCTTGATCCGGGAGGCCTTTCCGCAGGCCAAGATCACCATCACCGACCTTGCCGGTGACGGCAATCACTGGGCCGCCGAGGTTGTTGACGCCTCTTTCAAGGGCATGAACCGTGTGCAACAACAGCGCGCCGTCTATGCCAGCCTGAAAGGCAAAATGGACGGCGCACAAGGAGAATTGCACGCCTTGGCCCTGACCACCAAGGCGCCAGAGTAAAGAAATCGAGTCCAGTCGCCAACAAGGCGGCCGGCAAGACCACCAACCCCAGCAATAGCGGACGCTATGCGGTGAAGTAAAAGGACAAGGAAATGAGCGCGAAAGACCAAATCCGCGAGACGGTGACGAAAAATGACGTTGTTTTGTTCATGAAGGGCACCAAACTGATGCCGCAATGCGGGTTTTCCTCGCGGGTGGCGGGGGTGTTGAATTACATGGGCGTCGATTTTGCTGATGTGAACGTCCTTGCCGATGCCGAAATCCGCCAGGGTATCAAGGATTTTAGCGAATGGCCCACAATTCCGCAGCTTTATGTCAAAGGCGAATTTGTTGGCGGCTGTGACATCGTAACCGAGATGGTGCTGTCGGGCGAGTTGGATAAGTTGTTCGAGACCAATGGCGTGGCATTTGACAAGGCCGCAGCCGATAAGGTTCGCGAAGCAAACGCCTGATCAATCTGCTTTTTGCATTGCGACAGAACCGGGGTCTCTGCCCCGGTTTCGTCTTTCCAAGACAGCGCCGCCTTTGCTCCCTTGGCCCATCAGACATAGCCGGACCCATCCGAAGGCCAGCCATAGCGGGTTGTTGTTACTGCCATTTCGGCAAATACGGGCAAAGAAATCAGGCAGGTCTCTAGCGGGATTACGCTAAATTTCAAACACTTGCCCGGTGCTCCTCAACTCGCTCGGCCATCGCTTCGGCACGCGCAGCGATCTCGGCCAGCGCTTCACGAACGGTGGCGGGCACCACCGGAACCTCGATCTTTTCCCGATCCGGTGTGGGGCGGGCCTCGATTTCAGCCAACTTTGCCTTGAGCTGGCGGTTTTCATCCTCGATGGCGGCGGTCTTGTCAGCCAACATCAGCCCGGCCATCAACAGCATCCGCGCCTCGGGCAAACGGCCCAGTTGGGCGACAAGAGGCTTTGCCTCGATATCGAGCATGGCAGCCGCCGCGCGCAGGAAATGCTCTTCCCCCGTCTGGCAAGCAACCGTGAAAGCACGACCGCCAATGGTGATTTCAAGATCAGGCATCGCTTTGAACCTCTTGGATCAACGGTGTCAGGGTTGCGACAATTTCAGCCAGTTCTCCGGCTTCGGTCGCGCGTGCTGCGCGCAAGGTTTCCAACTCGGTCATCATGGCACGGTTGATATGATGCGGCTCGGTCACGCCCGAGATTGCGGCATCTTGCAGCGTCGCGATGTGCTCGCTCAATTGCGAAACCTGCCGCCGCAGCGTTTTGATTTCATCCGATTGCGATTCGGATTGTCGGGTCAGTTCCGATATACGCACATTCAAAACCAGTTGGGCGTTGGCATCCTTGTCGCGAAGCACACGCAAGCGCTCTTGCAACTGGGCGTTTGCCATCCGCTCTTCGTCAAGCGCCTCATTCAGCGCGGCGACCTGACCCACCTCTGCCGACGGCTCCGGAGAAGCCGCCACTGGCGGGGCTGATTCAGCCAAATCCTCAAGTCCACGCCCGATACGTTCTAACGCCGCGGTGATACGCCGTTCCAGTTCGGCAATTTCCTGCATCGGCCTCGTCCCCTATGTGTTCAGTCCTGCCCTGGCCCAAAGTGCGAATCGTCTGCGCCGTCGTCAAGTGCGATCTTAGCCTATTCCTTGCACCAAGGTCTCGCCTTTGTCGCCAATGCCTTGTGCACCGTGCTTGAACTTGCCGCCGAGGGTGTTATGCAGCCTGCAACCCCGCTTTCTTGAAACAGGAACCGCACCATGGACATCCAGACCCTTCGCGACCGCCACCCAGCGCATTGGATGCGTGCTGCCGCCATCCGCACCTTGACTCTCGACGCCGTAGCCGCCGCCAATTCCGGCCATTCGGGAATGCCGATGGGCATGGCCGATGTCGCCACGGTCTTGTTCGAGAAACATCTGAAATTCGACCCAAAGGCTCCTCGCTGGCCGGACCGTGATCGTTTCATCCTCTCGGCTGGCCATGGTTCAATGCTGCTTTACAGCCTGCTCTACCTGACCGGCTATGCAGATGTAACGATCGCGCAGATCAGGAA
>JAGPBG010000425.1 GCA_018063485.1 Cypionkella sp. | reverse complement strand
TGGGAATGGTGGGCAAATGGGCCATTCATCCCAAGCAGATCGCGCTGGCCAATCAGGTGTTTACGCCGTCTGAGGCTGCCGTGAGCGAAGCGCGAGAGATCTTGGCCGCTATGGAGCAGGCCAAGGCGCGCGGTGAGGGGGCCACGGTGTACAAGGGGCGCCTGGTCGATATTGCTTCGATCAAACAGGCCGAAGTGATCGTGAAACAGGCGGAAATGATCGCCTCGGCCTGACAATGGCCGCAGAAGAATCGCGTTGACAGCGTCAGCCTTGGGTTGCAAATCTGACGCGACGGAAGGCGCGGCTTTCCACGATATACCCGAGCGGCAAAAGGCGGGGAGGCCCGGAACCGCGATCAGGGGAGGAGGCACGCCTCGTGGGAAACTGCGGGGCGTCGCTGTTTCAAACCAGCACGATAGCTGGCCATATGAGTGTGGCCGCCCACAGCGGGCAAGTCAAAAGCAACAAGCCGAGTTGCACATTCAAGTCGTGAAGGCCATAAAGGGGCCTTGTCGGATGGAGTGCCTGATGAACTATCTGGAATTCGAAAAGCCTTTGGCCGAGATCGAGGGCAAGGCGGAAGAATTGCGCGCAATGGCGCGCAGCAACACCGGGATGGACGTTACCAAAGAGGCAGAGGCGCTGGATCGCAAGGCCGAAATTCTGCTGCGTGATCTCTACAAAGGGTTGACGGCCTGGCAGAAATGTCAGGTGGCGCGGCATCCTGATCGCCCGCATACCAAGGATTACATTGACGCGCTGTTCACCGATTACACGTCCCTTGCCGGGGATCGCGGCTTTGCCGATGATCATGCGGTCATGGGCGGGTTGGCGCGGTTCAATGACATGCCGGTCATGGTTATTGGCCAGGAAAAAGGCAATGATACCAAATCCCGAATTGAACGGAATTTCGGGATGGCGCGGCCCGAAGGCTATCGCAAGGCGGTGCGGCTGATGGATATGGCCGACCGGTTCCGCCTGCCGGTGGTGATGCTGGTCGATACCCCTGGTGCCTATCCGGGCAAGGGGGCCGAAGAGCGTGGCCAGGCAGAGGCGATTGCGCGGTCTACCGAGAAATGTCTGGCCATCGGCGTGCCTCTGGTGGCGGTTGTGGTGGGCGAAGGTGGCTCGGGTGGCGCCGTGGCCTTTGCCACCGCCAACCGCGTGGCGATGTTGGAACATTCGGTATATTCAGTGATCACGCCGGAGGGTTGTGCTTCGATCCTGTGGAAAGACGCCGAGAAGATGCGTGAAGCAGCGGAAGCCTTGCGCTTGACGGCGGGCGATCTGCAAAAGCTGGGGATCATCGACCGGATCATCAGCGAGCCGGTGGGGGGGGCGCAACGGGGGCGCCAAGCCACGATTGATGCCGTCGGCAAGGCGATCGAGGCTATGCTGAAGGAGTTGACAGGCAAGAAACCCGAGGCACTGATCAAGGATCGCCGCCAGAAATATCTGAATATGGGTGCCAAGGGTTTGGCCGCCTGAGCTTTTGAACATCGGCTCTGTGGGCTGTCTTTGGCTATGCCCGGTGAGCGGCAAAAGGGCCTAGACGCCAGAGAATGGGATGGGTGCCATGACAAGCGTGATTGCGGGCGATTGGCCGGCACGGGCGCGCCGCAAGTGGATCGCAACGGGCACGAAGGCGCTGGCCGTTGTCTGGCTCTTTTTTGCGCCGGGGCTGGCTCATGCCGATCCCACGTTACGCGGCCGCGTGGTGACGTTTTCGGTTCTGGCCTATGATGATCCCGCCCATCCTATGTATCAGGGCAAGGGCCTGACGGTTCAGGTGGGTGATGGTGTCGAATTCGGGTTGGGGCAAGAAGGGCCACAAAACGGGATTGATGTGGCGCCAGTGCGGGTGGACATTGGCCCCAGCCGGATTGAAGTGAGCGCCCTTGCACCCGAGACTTGGCTTCTGAGCGCGGCGTTCAACGGCTATGTCCTTGCATTTGAAACCGAATGTGCGCTGTTTGAACAGGCCACAGTTGATCGCGACTTCAGCACTTTGCAACTGGCCCCGGATGCAATCAGCACCAAGGGCGGCAAATTGTTCATAAACGTCGAAGGGCTGCATTATACGGCGGAAAGCCGCTTTGCGATTGATCTGCAAGTGGCAGATTGCCCGCTGTCATGAGGGCTCGATCCGGCTTAGACCGGCGCAAATGTCAAAACGATGCAGTTATTTGCCTTTTGGTTGCTTCGGCTTGGAAGACGGCAGGTCGGTGGCCACGGCGCGCAGGATGCGGGCGACGAAATCAGGATCATCCAAAGCCTCGGACAGGATCAGATAGGGTTTTGAGCCTGGATAGGCCTCGCCTTCCTCACCATCGGGAAGCAGGGCGCGCGAGGCGGGGGTGATCTTGAGGAAAAACGTGTCGTCGCAGACAAAGCCCACAACCTTGCCATCAAGATAGACGGCATATTCGCCGAACATCTTGCCAAAGCGCAGGGGAAGGGCGCAAAGCGTATCGGTCAGATGCGCGATGGTGGCCGCAGAGGTCGCCATCAGCCCTTGAATCCCGCTTCGGCCAACAAGGCAGTGGACGAGGCTTCAATCCGCGCCTCAAGTTCGGCCATGAAAGCACTATTGGACAGTCCGGCGGGAATGGCGGGCAGGAACTCTACCACCGCAACGCCCGGTTTGCGCAGAATCGCGCGCTTGGGCCAGAACAGGCCCACATTCGCCCCGATCGGCACACAGGGCTGGTTCAACTGGCGGTAAAGCGCGGCA
>JAGPBG010000060.1 GCA_018063485.1 Cypionkella sp. | reverse complement strand
GCACCAAGCAGGCCCAGACCCGCTCAGAATCCATGCCCCACAAAATGAGTGATGGCAGAGCCTGTCAGGGGCCCTGCCATCCATGAATACAGCCTTGGCTTCACACCTTGTCGGGCGCATCATCCGGGTGGCCCTGATCGACAAACCAGCCCCCAAGATGTTGCACCGCAGGGGCTTTGGGGTCGGGTACTGGCGTGCACGCCTCGACGGCGGCACGGAAAGCCTCAGTGTTGTCTTGCGGGCGATAGCCCAGATGGCCGGCAAGCCGATTGTCGACTGCTTTGACCGCGTTGTCCGAAATGCCGAAAGACACGGTAAAACCCACGCGCGGCGCCGTCAGCGCGGCTGCTGTCAGGCGGTTACAGTCCGCGAACGACAGCCAGGACCACAACATGCGCCGGTCGGCGGGTTCTGGAAAAGACGAGAAAATGCGCAAAGCCACGGTTTCGATGCCAAACTTGTCCCAGTAAAGACGCCCCAGATCCTCGACAAAGCACTTCGACAGGCCATAAAGCCCGTCTGGGCGATGCGGCGCATTGGTATCGATATGGTCCTCCAGCCGGTGAAAGCCGATGGCGTGGACCGAACTGGCATAGACAACCCGTTTCACGCCGTTCTTTCGGGCGGCCTCATAGATGTGATAGCTGCCGCGTATGTTGGAGTTCAAGATCTCCTCCCAGGGCCGCTCCATCGGCGCACCGCCGAAGTGAACGATGGCATCCACCCCTTTGGCGGCCTCGAGCACCGCCGCCTCATCGGCGAGATCGAAGGCAACCGATTCTTCGTTGGCAGCAAGGTCGGGGATGGCCGAGCGGCCCGCCAGTCGCAGTTTGCGCGCCAAGGGTGCCAGCCCCCGGCGCAGTTCGGTGCCCAGGCGGCCGGCGGCTCCGGTGATCAGGATCGTGTCGTAGCGGGGGGTCATTTGGCCTCCGAAAGCGCTGCGACGGCGCGGGCGATGCGGGCGATGGCCTCACTCAACACGGCGTCAGAAGTGGCGGTCGAGATGCGGAAGAAAGGCGACAGACCATAGGCCGAACCTGGCACGGAGGACACATGCCCCTCGGCCAGAATGTAGTTCGACACCGCCACATCATCGGTCAGAACCTCGCCCTTTGGCGTGCGTTTGCCGATCAGACCCGCACAGCCGATAAACGCGTAAAATGCGCCCTCGGGTGGCGGCAGGGTCAGGCCGGGCACTTTGGCGATGCCCGCCACCACCAGATCGCGGCGACGCTGAAACGCCTCGCGAAACTGCGCGATGCAGTCTTGCGGTCCGCTCAAGGCCGCCAGCGCCGCCGCCTGCATCGGTGCCGCGACCGAGGTGACAGACTGACTCTGCACCGTGTTCATGGCCTTCAAAAGCATCGCCGGACCTGCCGCATAGCCTACCCGCCAACCGGTCATTGCGTAGGCCTTGGCCACACCGTTCACTGTCAGGGTGCGCTCCTTCAGATCGGGGCAAGCCTTGGCAAAGGACACGAATACCCGCCTGTCAAAGATGATGTGTTCATAGATTTCGTCCGACAGGATCAAAACCTGCGGGTGTTTTGCCAGAACAGCCCCCAGCGCCTGCAACTCCGCCAGCGAATAAACAGCGCCAGAGGGGTTGCCCGGCATGTTGAGAAACAGCCACTTTGTCTGCGGCGTGATCGCAGCTTCCAGTACGGCGGGCGTCAACCGGAATCCTTGATCAGCCCGACAGACTGGCATCACCGGAACGCCGCCCAGCAGCTTGACCATCTCGGGGTAGGACACGAAATAGGGCGCGGGCAGGATTGCCTCGTCGCCATCATTCAATGTCGCCGCCAACGCGTTGAAGATGATCTGCTTGGCACCGTTCGCCACCGCGATGTCATCGGCACCGTAATCCAGTCCGTTTTCACGCCGGAACTTTTCTGCCACTGCGGCCCGCAGCGCCGGTGTCCCGGCAGCGGCCGTGTAAAGCGTTTCGCCCCGTATGGCCGCCGCATAGGCCGCCTCGGCCACATGAGCGGGGGTCGGGAAATCGGGCTCGCCAAGCCCCAGGTCGATCACATCAACCCCAGTCGCGCGCAAAGCCTTTGCCGCCATCGAGGCGGCCATCGAGGCCGATGGTTTCACCGCAGCAAGGCGGTTTGCGACATAGCTCATTTCTTGTCTCCACTTACATAGCCTTTGACCACATCATTCGCGCGAGCCGATGGTTCGCGCAATGCCGGATCACCATAGCCCCCGCCGCCCGGCAGGTTAAGTACCAGCCGCTGTCCGCTCGGCACATGTTGCCAACCCTTCGGATTCAACTGGGTTCCGTCATCCAGCATCGCCGAACCCGTCGCGCCCGGCAGGCCACCATTGCGCCCGCGCGGGGCGTGGCCGATGCGGTCAAACATCGCTGAAAAGTCAAATTCATGGCCAGAGGCGGGTTCGATCTCGATGATCTGGCCAAGGCCGCCGCGAAACTGGCCGTCTCCGGCCGAATCCGGGCGAAGTTCCTTGCGCCAGATCACCACTGGGCCGGTGTGTTCGGTTGCCTCGATCGGCATCGTCATCACGCCCGAGGGAAAAGCGGTAGAGTTCAACCCGTCCAATGCAGGCCGCGCGCCCATGCCGCCCGAGTTGAACATCAAGATCTCGGCGCGGCCGCCTTTGCCGCCAGCGACGGGACGTACCGACATGTGGATGTTCCACAACGCCCCCGAGCCTTCGGCCAGGATGCGCCCTGGCAAGGCCTGCGCCAGAGCGCCCAGGACCAGATCAGGGACCATATGACCAAAGACGTGGCGCAGGCTTACCGGGGCCGGGCGCGGTGCGTTCAGGATGTTTTCAGGCGACGAAACCGTGAACGGTTCCAGCGAAGCCCAGTTGTTCGGGATATCGGGTGCCACCACGCATTTCAACGCGTAGCAGGCATAGGCCTTGGTATAGATGATCGGCACATTGATGCCCCAGCGGCTGACGCCATCCGTGCCGCCAAAGTCCACATTCACCGTGCGGTCGCGGGTTTCAACCGTCGCGCACAGGGTCACCGGCTGATCATAGCCATCCGTGACCATCTGGTTGGTCCAGGATCCGCGCGGCAGCGCGGCGATTCGCTCCAGCACAGCCGTCCGCGTTCGCAAAAAGATGAATTTGCCCAGATCATCCAGTGATTCCAGCCCGATTTCCTTCATCATGGCGATCAGGCGATTGTGACCCACATCGTTACAGGCCGCGAGGGAGTAGAAGTCGCCTATCACCTGATTGGTCTCGCGCACGTTGGCGCGCAGGATGCGCAACAGATCGGCGTTCACCGCGCCCCGTTCCGCAAATTTCATGATCGGGATCTGGATACCCTCTTCATATACCGACTTGCCATCCGCCCCAAAGCCGCGCCCGCCCACATCCACCACATGCGCGGTGCAGGCAAAGAACCCCACCAACCGTTCTCCGAGAAAGCTGGGGGAAACCATGGTGATGTCGTGCAGATGGCCCGTGCCCTTCCATGGGTCGTTGGTCACATAGGTGTCACCGGGAAACATGTTCTCACGGCCGATCTCGGTGATGAAATGCAGCACCGCTTCGGCCATGGTGTTCACATGGCCTGGCGTGCCGGTCACAGCCTGCGCCAACATCCGGCCTTGTGGATCAAAAACACCCGCAGACAAATCGCCTGCTTCGCGCACCGAAGTGGAAAACGCCGTGCGCAACAATGTCATCGCCTGTTCTTCCACCACCGAAATCAAGCGGTTCCACATCACCTGCATGTGGATTTCCTGGGTCTGGTCAGTCATCGGGCGATCTCCTTGCGCACAAGCAGCAGCGAACCGTCGGATTGCATCACGACGTCAAAAGGGGCAGTGACCACAGTCGCGGTTTCGCGTTCAACCACCACCGCAGGGCCTGCAACACGGTCGCCGGTGGTCAGGCTTTCACGGGCAATGATGCCGGTCGACAACTGCCGCGTCGAAGAAGGGTCGAACACATTGCGCGACTTCCCAGCGGTTACGGTGCGACTGCCAAGGGTCAAGGTTGCCGGTTCTGGTGCGGCCCGCTTGTCCGAGGCTTTGACGGAAATCGTCACGATCTCGATTTCAAGGCCTGAAAGCCCGTCGATGGCCCGCCCGAAAAACCGGGTATAGGCGTCAATAAAGCGCGCACGGATCAGATCGGCATCCGTCGCGTCGAAGGGCCGGACCGGCAGCGGCACCGGAATCTCCCACCCCTGCCCGCGATACCGCATAAAGGCGGTGATCTCGGACAGGATCGCGCCAGCGGTTCCGCGCCGCACGAAACCCTCAGCCGTAACCTTCAGATCAGCGATCAACCGGTTCATCGCCTCGGGATCGAAACTTGACAGCCCGATGATGCGCGATGCCAGCGATTCATAGCCAAAGGGTGCCTTGAGGAACCCGATGGCCGACCCCACCCCCGCTCCTGCCGGGATCAGGCATTGGTCAATGCCCAGCTTCTCGCACAGCCGCGCCGCGTGCAGCGGCGCCGCACCGCCAAAGGCCACCATCAGGTTGTCCGAGATGTCCTTGCCGTTTTCCACCGCATGCACCCGAGCGGCGTTGGCCATGTTTTCGTCCACCACCTCGCAGATACCGAACGCGGCGGCCTGCGGCTCAAGCCCGAGTTTTGCACCAACCTCACGGGTGATTGCCTTCCGGGCATCGTCCACCGACAGCGTGATAGTGCCGCCTGCGAAGTTTTCAGGGTCGATCTTGCCCAAGACCAGATCGGCATCGGTGATCGCCGGGCGCATCCCGCCGCGCTGATAACAGGCCGGACCAGGTTCGGACCCCGCCGATTCCGGTCCGGTCTGAATCCGGCCCATGGCATCGACCCAGGCGATGGACCCACCCCCCGCGCCAATCTCGATCATCTCGATCACGGGAATGGAAATCGGCATCCCGGACCCTTTGGCAAAGCGCGTGGTGCGGGCCACCTCGAAGGTGCGCGCGGTCTTGGGCTGAAAATCCTCGATCAGGCAGATCTTGGCGGTAGTACCACCCATGTCATAGCTGACCACCTTTCGCAGCCCGAAGCGTTGCGCCACATCGGCGGCAAAGATCGCCCCGCCCGCAGGCCCGGATTCCACCAGACGCACCGGAAATTCAACGGCGGTTTCCACCGAAATCAGACCGCCACCTGAATGGATCATGAAAACCGGACAAGTGGCCCCCATATCCTTTAGCCGGGATTGCAGGCGAACCAGGTAATCGGCCATCTGCGGACGCACATAGGCATTTGCGCAGACGGTGTTGAACCGCTCGAATTCCCGCATCTGCGGCGAGACTTCCGAAGAAATGGAAATCGGCAGTCTGACTTTTGCCGCGATAATGTCGCGGGCGCGTTGTTCATGCGCGGGGTTCAGATAGGAGTGGATGAAGCCGATCGCCACAGCCCCGTATCCGCCCGCAGCAATATGGTCGGCCAGTTTGTGCAACGCCGCTTCGTCCAGCGCTAGCAACTCGCGCCCCTGCGCATCAATGCGGCCCGCAATGGTAAAGCGGTCTTCGCGCGGCACCAGAGGCGTCGGCAAGATCAGGTTCAGGTCATACTGGTCAAAGCGGCTTTCAGTCCGCATCTCGATCACGTCACGAAAGCCTTCGGTGGTCACAAAGGCAGTCTTGGCCCCGCGCCGCTCGATCAGCGCATTGGTCGCCAGCGTCGTACCATGGATAACGATCTCAAGATCGCCATAACCGATCCCGGCCTGCGCCAGAACCTCGTCTATCCCATCCAGAATGGCCTGTTCGGGCGCTGCGTAGTTCGTCAGCACCTTGGTCGAGAGCATCTTGCCCCGGCAGTCCAGCGCCACATCGGTGAAAGTGCCGCCAATGTCGGCACCAAGTCTGAAGGAGGCTGTCATTCTGTGGTTTTCCTCGCAAGGGCAGCCGAGCGTATCTGGCTAAGAGTTTGCCGGGGGGTCAGCGCTTCGGGTGAAATATCAAGATCAAGCACCGCGCCGGTCTTGGAGGCACGGGCGCGGGCAAAAGCCGCCGGAAAATCCCCGGTCTGTGCGACACGTTCGGCGTGGAAACCATAGGCACGCGCCAGCATCACGAAATCAGGGTTGACCATATCGGTGCCGGAAACACGGCCCGGATATTCGCGTTCCTGATGGGCGCGGATCGTGCCGTAAATGCCGTTGTTCAGGATCAGCACGATGGGCTGGGCTCCATGCTGGGCGGCGGTGGCAAGTTCCTGACAATTCATCTGGAAATCGCCGTCACCAGCGAAACAGACAACGGTTCTGTCTGGAAAAGCCACTTTGGCCGCCACGGCTGCTGGCAGCCCATAGCCCATTGCGCCCGACTGCGGCCCCAGAAGCCGTGCCTTCGGCCCGTATTTGAAGAATTTATTCGGCCAGACAGTGAAGTTTCCCGCGCCATTGGTCAAAATGACATCCTCGGGCAAGACCTCGCGCAGATGTGCGGCCACCACCCCCATATCCACCGGCGACGGCAACGGCGGCAGCTCAAAGCCCGCCTCCCAATCCGCGCGGGCCTTGGCACGCCAGTTTCCCCAAACACCCGTCAGCGGACTCAGGGCCGCAGCAAAGGCATTTGGCCCCGCTTGAATGCCAAGGGTCGGTTGATAGATCTTGCCGATTTCGCGATCAGAGGCATGGACATGGATCAGCCGCTGCTTTGGCAGCGGCACGTCCAGGAGCGTATAGCCATCGGTTGTCATCTCGCCGAAACGGACGTTTATTGCCAGAATGACATCTGCATCACGGATCAGCGCCTTGACATGTGCGGGCATCCCGACCCCGGCTTCGCCAGCATAAACCGAAGAAAAATTGTCAAATTGATCCTGAAAGCGGAATGCCGCGATAACCGGGATATCACTGGTCTCGGCAAAGGCCTGCAACGCGGCCCGGCCTTGGTCCGTCCAATTGGACCCCCCCAGCAAAATCAGCGGGCGCATTGAGCCCGCCAGCATCGCCAATGCCTCGCCCAGCGCTTCGGGTGCGGGGGCGGCCTCTGACACCCGCGCCGCGCCAGACAGCGGGGCAGCATCGGTCAGGCTGGTCAGCATGTCTTCGGGCAATGCGATCACCACCGGGCCGGGGCGGCCTGTCGTGGCCGTCATCCAGGCGCGGGCAAGGATTTCCGGGATGCGGTCGACCTGCTCGATCTCGACGGCCCATTTCGCCATTGTCCCGAATACCGCGCGATAGTCGATTTCCTGAAATGCCTCACGGCCCTTCATGTCGGTCCCGACCTGACCGACAAAGCAGATCATCGGCGCGGAATCCTGCATTGCGGTATGGATGCCGATCGAAGCATTCGTCACCCCCGGCCCGCGTGTCACCATGCAGATTCCTGGGCTGCCGGTCAGCTTGCCCCAGGCCGCCGCCATAAAGGCGGCACCGCCTTCATTGCGGCAGTTGACAAAATCCAGTTGGCCCCTGGTTTCACAAAGCGCATCCAGCACCGCCAGATAGCTTTCCCCCGGAACGCCAAAAATCCGGTGCGCCCCCAGACTCACAAGGCTTTGCACCAACACCTGCCCGCCGTTCGATTTCACGCTTTATCCCTTTCAACAGCCAATCTGAGGACTTCTGCCCAAGTCGCCAGCCCTTGCATACTGGGCGCGAATACTGCGAGGGAAAATCAACTTCGCCCCATTTATGGAAATATTTTCTTTCCCATTGCGGGTCTCGATCCGATGACGCGGGAGTAGGTGACGAAAGCTGTGCGCCCGAACATATCCGCAAAACCCATCGCCGTTCGGCTCTGTGCGCCGGCACTGACTTTCCACATTCAGCGATCACAAGGCGGAACCGTTTCCAGACAGGGCCGCAACAAATGACACCGCAACAGCGAAGATCGCGCGCGCCAATCCCTGTCCGCCAAGATCAGATAACCAAGATGGCGCGAAAATCGTTCACATTCGTGCCAGTCGGACCGGTTATGAACAGATCATCAAGCGCCGCAAATGCGGTACGACTGTCATTTCGTGCCAGACATTGTTCGATCATGATGCCCTTGGCCAGAAGTCGTGCCGCCGTGGCCCCATCTGCAAAGGCCCCGGCATTGTCGCCGACGCCGTCAATACCATCCGTGTCGGCGGCAAGCGCGTGGATGCCTGCCTGCCCAGATATGCGTCCGGCAAAGGAAAGCAGGAATTCCGTGTTGCGCCCCCCTGCCCCGTTTCCGCGCAGTGTGACCGAGGTTTCGCCCCCGGAGAGAAGCAGGACGGGCTTGGGAAAGGGGCGATTGCGGCGCGCAATCTGCAAAGCCAGATCGGCATGGAAACGCCCGGCTTCCCTGGCTTCGCCCTCGATGGCATCAGAAAGAATGACGGCCTCGATCCCCGCTGCTCGGGCCCGGCCCGCAGCCGCTTCAAGCGAACAGCCCGCCGACGCGATCACATGCACGCGGTCGCGGCCGAAAGCGGGATCCCCCGGATCGGGTGCGACGACCGATCCGATATGGCGCCGCTGAAGGTCTGTCAGAGGAATGTGGTAGAGATCGGCTATTGCCAGCGCCTCTGCCGAGCCACCCTTGCCCGGAACCGTCGGACCCGACGCGACCTCGGCGGGATCGTCACCCGGAACATCCGAAACCACAAGGCTCACAACCCGAGCCGGGTGTGCCATTGCGGCAAGACGCCCACCCTTGATCGTCGAGAAATGTCGCCGAAGCAGGTTCATCGCTGAAATCGGCGCGCCAGAGGCCAAGAGGGCGGTGTTCAGCGCGATTTCATCCTCCAGTGTAAAGCCGGGAGGGGGGGCTGGTAACAGCGCCGAACCCCCACCACAGATCAAGGCGATAACCAGATCATCTGCCGTCAGACCGCGAACCTGCTCCATCAACCTATGCGAGCCAGCATATCCCGCACTGTCAGGCACGGGATGCGCCGCTTCGATAACTTCGATCCTTTTGCAGGGAACGCCGTGACCGTAACGCGTCACGACAACTCCTTCCAACGGCTGCGGCCACAGTATTTCCAGCGCCTGTGCAAGTTGTGCCGCGCCCTTACCCGCCCCGATGACAACCGTTCGCCCCAAAGGTGGCTGCGGCAGATGGGCACGCAGAGATTCCAGCGGGTCGGCGGCCTTTACGGCAACGTGGAACAAGTCGGCAAGAAAGGCCCGCTGATCGACGCCCGGCATTGGTCAGAGCCTCTTGAAACGGGCAATCAGATCGTCTGACCCACGCGCAAGCAAGCCCATGTCAGATCCGACGGCAACCATGGTGAACCCGGCCTTCAGATAGCGTTCGGCATCGGCCTGCTGTGGTGCAAGAATTCCCGCGGCCTTGCCATGCGCCTGTGCGGCGGCCAGAACCGACGCGATGGCCTCCTGAACATGCGCTGCATTGGGGTTGCCCATAGCCCCCATGTTCGCAGAAAGATCACCCGGCCCAACGAACAGCACATCCACACCAGGCACCGCCGCAATGGCCCCGGCATTTGCCACGCCCTTTTCGCATTCGATCTGCGCAACCAGCATTTGCTGGGCCCTGGCGTTCGCGTGATACCCCTTGATG
>JAGPBG010000424.1 GCA_018063485.1 Cypionkella sp. | reverse complement strand
GGGGCCAAGGATCTGGTTTGTTTGGCCCCGATGGAAATCGAGATGCGCCTGCCGGTGGGGATGCGGTTGTCGCTGTTTCCGATGGGGGAGGTGAGGGGGGAAAGCGAGGGTCTGCGCTGGCCGTTGCACGGCTTGGCCTTTGCGCCAGACGCCATGATCGGCACCAGCAATGAGGTGAGTGCGGCGCGGGTGCGGCTGCGGTTCTCGGCGCGCAAGATGCTGTTGATTGCGCCGCTCAGGGCGTTGCGTCCGGTTCTGCAAGGCTTTGGGTGGCCAGATTTCGGTCGCTCTGACGCTCGCGCAAGATGATATAAAGTCCGGAGGCGGTGATGATGGCGATACCCGCCCAGGTCAGCGCATTGGGGAAATCGTCAAACACCAGATAGCCAAGGGCGACCGCGGTGATGATCTCAAGGTAATGCATCGGCGCAAGGGTCGAGGCAGGGGCGAATTTCAGCGCGACGGTCATGCACAGATGCGAGGCTGCGGCCCAGAAGCCGACTCCGAACAGCCAGAGCCAGTTCAGGCCCGTTGGCCAGACCGGATCGAGATGGGCAATGCTGCCGCCATTGCCCAGCATCAGCACCGGCACACACAGGACGGTGCCGATCAGGGCGGTGTGAAATTGTTGCAAGACCGGGTGGATATGGGCAGCGATGGCTTGGGTGGTCAGCATGTAGAAGGCGAATGCGAAGGCCGCGCCCAAGGGGAAAAATGCGATCAGTCCGTAATTGGAAAGTGAGGGTTGGATCACCAGCAGAGCCCCGGCAAAGCCGATCAATGAGGCGATGATGCGGCGCTGGCCGACCGGGTTGGCAAACAGCAGTTTGCCCATGATCAGCAAGATGAAGGGTTCGACAAACACAATCGCCAGCGCATCCGCGATGGGCATCACGGTGACGGCGGCGACAAAGCAGAAGGTCGAGGCGATCAGGAACAGGGTGCGCAGGGTCATCAGGCCCCAAAGTCGGCGTGGCAGTCGCAAGCCCAACCCCATCGCGGCGGCGAGCGGAGCCATCAGCAAGCCTTGAACCAGAAAGCGCGCGGCGGTGATCTGGCCCACCGGGATGGTCGCGGTTGCGAGTTTCGCGCAGGTGTCAAGCAAGGGGGCCAGCACGCAGAAGGCGAGCATGAGCAGAATGCCTGGCAGAACGCGGGGTTGGATCATTGAGTGCCAGGCGATTGGGTGCAAGAGGGGTGGTCTGAAAGCGACATTGCCGTGTCCTTCGCCGGGGCGTGGGAGCCTCCGGCGGGGATATTTTCCAGACAGATGAAACCGCGCGTCAGCAGTTTGGCACATTGACCGCAAGGCCACCCAGTGAGGTTTCCTTGTATTTGTCAAGCATGTCCCTGCCGGTCTGACGCATGGTTTCGATACAGGCGTCAAGGCTTACCAGATGGGTGCCATCGCCGCGCAGCGACAGGGAGGCCGCAGAGATGGCCTTGATCGCACCAAGGCCGTTGCGCTCGATACAAGGCACCTGGACCAGGCCTTTGACCGGATCGCAGGTCATCCCGAGGTGATGCTCAAGCGCGATTTCGGCGGCGTTTTCAACTTGCATCGGGGTGCCGCCCATCACGGCGCAAAAGGCGGCGGCGGCCATGGCTGCGGCAGAGCCGACCTCGGCCTGACAGCCACATTCTGCCCCCGAGATCGAAGCGTTGTGTTTGCAAAGCCCGCCGATGGCCGCGGCAGTCAGCAGGAAATCTCCGATCCTGGTGGCAGAAGCGCCCGGCACGTGATCAAGGTAATAGCGCAGCACGGCGGGCAGCACGCCGGCCGCACCATTGGTGGGGGCGGTGACGACCTGACCGCCAGCGGCGTTTTCTTCATTCACCGACATGGCGTAAAGGATCATCCAGTCGTTGATCACATGCGGGGCGGTCATGTTCTGCCCGTGTTCGGCCAAAAGCGCTTCATGGATGCCTTTGGCGCGGCGGCGCACCTTGAGACCACCGGGCAGGATGCCGGTGCCTGCCATCCCACGGTTGATGCAGTTGTTCATCACCTCCCAAAGGCGGGCGATGCCTTGGTCGATCTCTGCGGCTGTGCGGAATTTCAACTCGTTGGCGCGTTTCATCGCGGCGATGGTCAGACCTGAGGCCTTGGCCATCGCCAGCATCTCGTCAGCGGTTTCAAAAGCGTAGGGCACATCGGCGCGGTTGCGCGATTTGCCGGAGCTGGCAGCGGCGAGTTCGGCATCAGTGAGAACAAAACCGCCGCCGATGGAATAATAGGTTTCTTGCAGGATCACATCGCCCTGGGCATCGGTGGCGCGCAGGATCATCGCATTGGCATGGCCGGGCAGAGCGGGGCCATAATCGAACATCAGATCGGCGGCGGGATCAAAATGCAATGGTGGCAGGCCGGGGGCGTGGATGGTGCGGGTTTGGCGCAGTTCGGTCAAAGTGGCTTCGGCGCGGGCCGCGTCATAGCTGGCGGGATCGAAGCCGCACAGGCCCAGAATGGTGGCGCGGTCAGTGGCATGGCCAACGCCGGTAAAGGCGAGCGAGCCATGCAGCGAAGCGCGCAGGCCGGCGAATTTGAATGGGGAAGCGCGCATGAGATCCACAAAGCGCGCCGCGGCGACCATCGGCCCCATGGTGTGCGACGAGGAAGGGCCAACGCCCACTTTGAACATGTCGAAAACGGAGAGGAACATGGGGGCTGCTCAGATTTGGGGGTTGGTGAAAACGGTGGCCCCGAGGCCCTCGTCTTCGGCAATGGCCAAGGC
>JAGPBG010000423.1 GCA_018063485.1 Cypionkella sp. | reverse complement strand
GACGTGGCGCAAAAGGCCGATATGACCGTGAATGTCGCCGATGGCATAAGCGCGCATGAGGGGGGCCTTTCAGAGGTGGATACCCCGGGGGCGCTGTCCCCGGACCTCCGGGATATTTGCGGACAGATGAAAGGGCAAGTCGATTGGAGCCCGGTTTCAGGCCGGCGCAGGGCTTTCCTCCGCATCGGGCAGGAAAGCGTAGGAATGGGTGTTGATGTCGCCGCTCCATCGCCAGACGGCAACGAAGCCTTCGGCCTCGGTGCGGAAGGCATGCGGCATCCGCGACGGGTGGTGGATCATCTCGCCCGCCCCGCGCCAGCGGCGGTCTTGCCCGGCGGTCCAGAGGGCGCTGCCCGCGATGAGCGCGTAGGTTTCGTCGGCGTCGTGGTTGTGCAGCGGGTAGTAGGCACCGGGGCGCATGTAGACCAAGCCGAGGCGGAAGGCGGGGTGGTTGATCGGGCCGTCCGGGTCGAGCAGGGTGGATACGGCGATCACCGCCGCGGCGCCGGGCGTCATGTTCGACGCAACCGGATTGGCGCCCCAGGGGATCTGGTCCATCGCGGCCAGAACGGCCACGGCAACGGAGTTGGTGGCCTGCGACAGGCAGGACCGGATGTCACCATCAAGGGCGCAAGGGGCCGGTCTGCCACCCTGCCCTTGCCCGCAGGCCGCCCGCAGCGCAGCTGCGGTTTCCCGCGCTTCGGCCCGAGGTTCGGTCTCGTAGAGGGTGGCTATCTCCTGAAGCACACGATCAAATGGCTGGGTCATGGGTGCGGCCTCCGACAACGGGTTGCACCGCAGACTAGGCCCGGTTTGCGGCGCGAGGTGGTCTGGAACGGCACGGCGGTGCGCTGTCTGCGACAGGATTGGCCCCGAAGTCACCTTGGCCGTGACGTCACCTTGGCAGGGGGCCGACCACATCGGTGCGACCGGCCCCATTCGGCAACCCGATCAGGCGCCTTCGAAGACCAGCGGCTTGACCTGGTTGAACATGCCGGTGGATTCCAGAGTGTGCACTACCTTGGGGTCGATCGCCTGATCCAGATACAGAAGTGCTATCGCATCCTGTCCTACCCCCGACCGGCCGAGGGTGAAATTGGCGATGTTGACGCCGTTCTTGCCCATGGTCATGCCCAGAAGACCGATGATCCCCGGCACATCGTCGTTGGTGGTGTAGAGCATGTGCTCACCTACTTCGGCGTCGATGTTGATGCCCTTGATCTGGATGAACCGCGGCTTGCCATCGGAAAAGCAGGTGCCCGCGATGGAGCGTTCGCGCTGCTCGGTGACCATTGTCACCTTGACATAGGCGTCGAAGACACCGCTCTTGTCTTGCCGGGTGGTCGAGATCTGGATGCCCTTGTCCTTGGCCACCACCGGGGCCGAGACCAGGTTCACATCCGGGTTCTGTGCGCGCAAGACGCCCGCGATGACCGATTGGTTCAGCGCGGCCACGTTCATTTCGGCAACCTTGCCGTCGTAAAGGATGTTGATCGCCTTGATCGGCTCTTCCGTCATCTGGCCGATGAAGGCGCCCAGATGGCTGGCCAGCTTGACCCATGGCCCCATCACGGCGGCCTCTTCGGCGCTGACATTGGGCATGTTCAGCGCGTTCTGCACCGCGCCGGTCAGCAGATAATCCGACATTTGCTCGGCCACCTGCAACGCGACATTTTCCTGCGCTTCGGTGGTCGCCGCCCCCAGATGCGGGGTGCAGACGACGTTGGCGTGATTGAAAAGCGGGTTGTCGGTGGCAGGCTCCACCTCGAACACATCAAGTGCTGCCCCCGCCACATGGCCCGCATCCAGCGCGTCGCGCAGGGCGGCCTCGTCGATCAGACCGCCGCGGGCGCAGTTGATGATGCGCACCCCCTTTTTGGTCTTGGCCAGATTGTCACGGCCCAGGATGTTGCGGGTCTTGTCCGTCAAGGGCACATGCAGGGTGATGAAATCGGCCCGCGCCAGCAACTCATCCAGGTCCACCTTGGTGACGCCCATCTGTTTGGCACGCTCATCGCTGAGGAAAGGGTCATAGGCCACCACCTTCATGTGCAGCCCCACCGCGCGGTCACAGACAATGCCGCCGATATTGCCCGCGCCGATCACACCAAGGGTCTTGTTGAACAACTCCACCCCCATGAACTTCGACTTCTCCCATTTACCGGCATGAGTGCTTGCATTGGCCTCGGGCAGTTGACGCGCCACCGCAAACATCAAGGCGATGGCATGTTCCGCCGTGGTAATGGAATTGCCGAAGGGCGTGTTCATCACGATGACGCCCTTTTTCGACGCGGCGGGAATGTCGACGTTGTCCACACCAATCCCGGCGCGGCCGACCACTTTCAGGCGGCTGGCAGCCTCCAGCAGCTTCTCAGTCACCTTGGTGGCGGACCGGATGGCAAGGCCGTCATATTGGCCGATCACGGCCAGAAGCGCATCCTTGTCCTTGCCCAGCTTGGGCAGGTAATCAACATCAACGCCGCGATCGCGGAAGATCTGTACGGCGGTTTCGGAAAGCTCGTCGGAAACAAGAACGCGGGGGCTGGCCATGGCAGGCTCCTTTTTCAATGGGAATTGGGGGGTGGGTAGGGCGGGGTTCACCCCGCCGCCCCGGTAAAACTGCCTGCGTCAGCGCGGCGATCTCGGCGTCGAACGCCCATTCGATCCAAGGCATCAGCGCGGCCACATCGGTGGTCTCCACCGTTGATCCGCACCAGATGCGCAGTCCCGGCGGGGCATCGC
>JAGPBG010000422.1 GCA_018063485.1 Cypionkella sp. | reverse complement strand
TGATGCCGGTTGCTGAAGGCAGCGATCCGCATGAGGTGCATGTTCTGGCCGAGCAGGTGCTGGAAAAGGCCCGCGCCAATCCGGCGTCCTTTGCCGATCTGGCGCGCTCGCACAGCGCCTGTTCGTCGCGTGATGCGGGTGGGATTTTGGGCCAGATCAGCGCGGGCGATACCGCTCCCGAGTTCGAAGCGGCGCTTGCCAATATGGAACCGCGTAGCCTGTGCGCAGCACCCGTGCGCACCGCCTACGGGTTTCACATCATCCGGCTGGATGCCCGTGCCGAAGGCGAGATCCTCCCCTTTGACGCCGTGCGCCCTCGTCTGGTGCAGGCCGCCGAGAAAGCCGCTTGGGCGCGGGCCTCGCGCCGCTACGTTGAGGGCCTGATCGCGGATGCCGAGGTGTCGGGGGTCACCTTGCAGGCGGCATGACGATGGTGGACGGTGTTGCGATGCTTGAGGCGGCACATGCGGTGCAGGCGCAGGTTTGCGCGGCGCTGGATGCGTTGGCCGCAAGCAATACGCCAGATCAGCAGATAGCGGCTTGGGTGCGCGAGCATGTCACCCGCACCCTGCCGCGGCATTTTGAGGATGAAGAGCGCGGCCTGTTTCCGCTGCTTCTGGCGCGCGCCCAACCGCATGACCGGCTGCCCGAAATCTTTGCGCAGATTGAATCGGAACATGCCGAAAGCCATCTGGGGCTGGAATCGCTGTCCGAAATTCTGTCACGGCTGGCAGCGGGCGACATGGCCGGCCCAAGATGCCGCGCCCTGTTAAGCGCCCATGCCGCCCATGAACGGGCGCATCTGGCCGTTGAGAATGCGACAATCATGCCGCTTGCAGCCAGGCACCTGACGGGGGAAGATCGTCTCGTCCTGGGGCGGGCAATTGAAAGCCGGGACTGGGCCTTGGTTGAAAGAAGGACGCGATGATGTTTTTAGGCTATGTATCAGTGGCGGGGCGGGGCGGCTGTGACGCGCTTTTGGCCGATGTCGTGGCCCGGCTTGAGGCGCAGGGCTGGCCGCTGGCAGGCACTGTGCAAACCAATATCGACAAAGTTGACAGCCACCATTGCGATATGGATTTGCGGGTTCTGCCCGATGGCCCCACCTTTCGCATCAGTCAGGATCTGGGGGCTGGCTCCAAAGGGTGCCGCCTGAACCCCGGCGCCCTGGAACAATCGGTGGCCGAAGTGGAACCCCGCATGGCAGGTGCTCGGCTGTTGGTGATCAACAAATTTGGCAAGCATGAGATGGAGGGCCGCGGCTTTCGCCCCCTGATCGGCGAGGCCCTGGCGATGGGGGTGCCGGTTCTTCTGGGGGTGAACGGTCTGAACCTGCCGCTGTTCTTGGAATTTGCCGGCGACATGGCCGAGGCTTTGCCCGCCGATGCTGCCGCGATCTGCGCCCGTCTGGGGGCCTTGGCCGAGGCTGCATAAGCGCAGCCCCGGCAAATATTCAGTCGGCAATCACCTCTTGGCGCTGCTGGCCAAGGCCGGCAATTCCCAACTCCACTGCATCACCCGGCTTCAGATATTGCGGCGGCTTCATCCCCAACCCCACGCCGGGCGGGGTGCCGGTGGAAATCACGTCTCCGGGATGCAACGTCATGAATTGCGACAAATAGCTGACCAGATACGCCACGCCATAAACCATGGTCTGCGTCGTGCCGTTCTGCATCTTCTTGCCGTTCACCGTCAGCCATAAAGGCAGGTTTTGCGGATCGCTCACCTCATCGCGCGTCACCAGCCATGGGCCGATCTGACCGAAGTTGTCGCAGCTTTTGCCCTTGGTCCACTGGCCTGAACGCTCGGTCTGAAAGGCGCGCTCTGAAACATCATTGGTCACCGCATAGCCCGCAACATGGGCCAAAGCCTGCGCCTCGGTCACATATTTTGCCTTGGTGCCGATGATCACCGCCAGTTCCACCTCCCAATCGGTTTTCACCGAGCCGCGCGGAATGATGATGGGATCATTCGGACCACAGATCGCAGAGGTCGCTTTCATGAAGATGATCGGCTCGGGTGGCACTGTGGCCCCGGTTTCAGCGGCATGGTCGGAATAATTCAACCCGATGCAGATGAACTTGCCGGTGCCTGTCACACAGGGGCCCAGCCGGGTTCCAGGGGCCACTACCTGCAATGAAGCGGCATCAATCGCCCGCAGTGCGGCAAGTCCCTGATCTGAAAGCACTGCGCCGCCAATATCGGCGACATGGCCCGTAAGATCGCGGATGCTGCCATCCGAATGAACCAGTCCGGGCTTTTCCGCACCTGCAACCCCGTGGCGCAAGAGTTTCATGCAAATATCCTTTCAAATCATGGCTCGACCGCCGTTATGTCACAAAGCCGCTGAAAGGAAGGTCGCACGGCTTTTTGCAAGGTGCAAGGCCGGGGGCTGGTCAGGCCACCTGCTTCATCCGCAGCCCGCCAACAATGGGTGCTTTTTGCGTGGGGGCAAGATTGGCTCCACCAAGCCCCAGCAGCAGCCGCGCCTCGTAGGATTTCAACGTCAGCCGTGCGGCATCAAACTGCGGAACCACCGCACCCTGTCCCAGTTCCGGGAATATCTTCAGCAATTCATCACGCTGATCAGCCTCAAGCCCGGACAAGCTGCGATCACCAGGCTGGAAACTCTCACTCCAGGCACCATCGGCCAGAATCACCTCGTGTCGGTCGAACATCACATGCAGATAGGTCACCTCGCGCTGCGCCGCCTCGGTGATCCCCGGCAGACCCACCAGATGCGCAG
>JAGPBG010000421.1 GCA_018063485.1 Cypionkella sp. | reverse complement strand
GCACCGGTGCGGCCGTTCTTTGATGATCCGGCGCGGCTGGAGCCAAGTCTGGACACGTTGATCCCCGACAACCCGAACCAGCCCTATGACATGAAAGAGCTGATCGCCAAAGTGGCGGATGAGGCCGATTTCTATGAAATCCAACGCGATTTTGCGGCCAATATCATCACCGGTTTTATCAGGATCGAGGGGCAATCAGTGGGGGTGGTGGCCAATCAGCCGATGGTGTTGGCGGGCTGTCTGGACATTGATGCCTCACGCAAGGCGGCGCGGTTCGTACGGTTTTGTGATGCCTTTGAAATTCCGATCCTGACTTTTGTGGATGTTCCGGGCTTTTTGCCGGGTGTCAGTCAGGAATTGGGCGGCGTGATCAAACATGGTGCGAAACTGCTGTTTGCCTATGGCGAAGCAACGGTGCCCAAGGTGACGGTGATCACCCGCAAGGCCTATGGCGGGGCCTATGACGTGATGGCCAGCAAACATCTGCGCGGCGATGCCAACTATGCCTGGCCTACAGCCGAGATTGCGGTGATGGGGGCAAAGGGCGCGACCGAGATCATTCATCGTGGCAAGAATCCCGAAGAGATCGCGCGCCTGACCAAGGAATACGAAAGCCGTTTCGCCAATCCCTTTGTGGCTGCGGAAAAGGGCTTTATTGACGAGGTGATCATGCCGCATTCCACCCGGCGGCGGGTGGCGCGCGCCTTTGCGGCGCTGCGCGGCAAGAAGTTGACGAACCCATGGAAAAAACACGACAATATTCCGCTTTAGGGGGCTTCGATGACAGATGCGGACATCATCGTGCCCTCGGGGCAAGAGGTCACACTGCTGGACGTGGTGATGGATGCCCCCGGTCCCGAGGGGCTGACTGCCCGTTTCCGTTTTGTCGCCCCGGCGATTGCGCGCGAGGGTGGCTCGGTGGATTTTGAGGCGGCAAGTGCCGATATGCTGGCGTTGTGTCAGAACTATGTCTTGCCCCGATTGGCCAATACCGGGCCAGTTCCCGCGCAAGTGGTGGTGTCCCTGGCTGATCGTGCGGTGCCCTTTGGGGACTCCGATCCCGCGGCGACGCAGTTTTTCGAAGCGTACCGCGTGGAAAACGGCAACTGCATCTGGGAGGCGTTTTGATGCCCCTACAAGATATGGTAGAGCCAGGGACCGCAGCTTGCCGCCCTGATGTAGACAAGCCACAGGTGGGGCGATTGGGCAGATTAGCGTGTCAATCCATGGATTTGTGGGCTATTGTTCACAAAGGTCGAACCCAAGCGACCTTGACCTCAGCTAAGGGGATGGCACAAAGCACATCCCGGCAAGAAAAATGGAGTAGAGGATGTCGAGCACCAAGATTACCGTTCTGGCACTTTGCATGGTTGCCTTTGTGGCAGCTTGCGCCAAGAAAGCCGAAGAAGTTGTTTACGTTGATGACGGCGCTGCTGTCACCACCGAGCCGACCTATACCGGCAAATACAAGTAAGACAATCGGGCGGGTGTGCCGGGCCATCGTGCCCGCCCCCGCCCTTTTTCTATCTGTGGTGAACGTCGATCCCGCGAAACAGCCCATGGGAACCACCGCTGCTTGGGCCTCAGATGGGCCGCTTGCATGTGCTGAGACCAGATCTGGCCCCGCCAATCTTGCGTTCTCCTGGCTGTTTGCGCGGCGATACGGCAAACTGTGGCTGTTTCAGCCGAAGCATCCTATAGCAGGCGGCACTGGTAATCGAGGCGGGTGGGCCTGCGCGAGCGGGGTGATCCTTGCCGCCGCCGCTCGCATGACATGGGGGCAAATATGCTGAAACATCGCGGCTTTCCGGGCCGCCTTCCCGGCACGGATTTTCAATTCACCATTCGCCGCGCCAACATGAAAGGCGGGCCAACGCCGATTGTGCGCCGCGAGCGCTACAAGGATCGCAAACTGGCCGATCGCAAAGCCGATGAAGGCTTTATGGCAGCCCTATGGCAGCTTTTCGGGGATGAACCGTTTGAGCGTGGCAATCTGGATGCGGGGCGGCTGTCCTGGCTGTTCGGGCGCGAGGTGGTGCCGGTTGATGATCCGTTCAGCCCCACCGATTACGGGGCTTTACTGCGCATTGATGTCAAGCGCGCGGAAGCGGCCTTCCCGCAGGTGTTCGCTGCTGACGCCGCGCCGATGGATTGGGACGATGAGGACGAGGACTAGGCATGTTTTCGCGCAACCCACTGGCTTTCCGGCAGGAATTCGCACGCCCCACGCGGTGCGGCATCTTTGCCTTTGCGCGGATGGCGGGCTTGAGCGATGATTGTGTTGTGCAAGGCAGCGCGGCCTTGGCCACCTGCCGCACACGTGAGTGTTACCCTTTCCTTTCCCCTCGGCCTGGCCCCATGCGGGTCGGGCCATCTTTTTGTACACAAGTCTGGCGAGTGGTCGCTTATACTGCAAACACGCGCAGTTTTCGGTTTGAAATCGCACGGAATGTTGTAAACTGCCAAGACAGAACAACAAACCAAAGAGGCGGTTCACCATGCGTAAATCTTTCATCCTTCTTTCACTGGCAATTTTGCCGCTTGCCGGCTGCGTTCAGCCCAATCCGACCACGACCTGCGCTGGGGTTGGCGCTGTTTCGGGTGCGGCACTTGGCTCGATCACGGATAACAAGGTTGCAGAATCGGCTCTGGTCGGTGGCGCACTCGGAGCGCTTGCTGGCAACGCAGGCGTTTGCGGCTGATCTAGCCGCCCCAACGATATATTTCGGTATCAAGGCCAGTTGCGG
>JAGPBG010000420.1 GCA_018063485.1 Cypionkella sp. | reverse complement strand
GCCATATACCTCGGGCCGACGCGGCATGAAGGGCGCGCCGAAACAGGTCGAAAAGGTTGGGGTCGGCTCCAGCACCCCGCGCTCGGTGCCCGGTGTTTTCGAGGTGAAACCCGACAGGAAATGATACATCGCCTGCGCCGGCGACAGCCGTGAAATCGGAGGCAGCACGCCGTAAGCGTCGCAGGTCAGCATGATCACATGTTTCGGGTGCCCCCCCAATCCGCTTGCCGAAGCGTTCGAGATATAGTTCAGCGGATAGGCGCAGCGCATGTTCTGCGTCAGGCTGTCATCGTCGAAATCCAGTTCCAGCGTGTCGGGATCATAGACCATGTTTTCCACCACGGTCGCGAATTTATGGGTGGTGGCGTAGATTTCCGGCTCGGCCTCGGCCGACAGATTGATCGTCTTGGCATAGCAGCCGCCCTCAAAGTTGAAGGTGCCGTGATCGGACCAGCCGTGTTCATCATCGCCGATCAGGGTGCGTGAAGGATCGGCGGAAAGCGTGGTCTTGCCGGTGCCAGACAGGCCGAAGAACACGGCGGTATCGACGGGATTGCCGATGGCATGGTTGGCTGAGCAATGCATCGGCATCACGCCCTTTTCCGGCAGCAGATAGTTCAGCAGCGTGAACACAGCTTTCTTATTCTCGCCTGCATAGGCGGTGTTGGCGATCAGGATCAGCTTGCGGTCAAAGTTCAGTGCGATAACGGTATCCGTGCGGCAACCGTGACGTACCGGATCAGCCTTGAAGCTGGGGCAGTTGATCACGGTCCAATCGGGGGTGAAGCTCTCAAGCTCGGTACGCTCGGGGCGGCGCAGCAGGTGACGAATGAAGAGGCCATGCCAAGCCAGTTCAGTAACCATCCGCACATCCAGCCGATGCACAGGATCAGCCCCGCCAAAGAGATCCTGCACGAAATAATCGCGCCCCTTCATATGATCGAGCAGATCGGCATAGAGCCTGTCAAAGGCGTCGGGTGCCATCGCGGCGTTGTTTTCCCACCAGATGGTGTTTTCGGTCAGCGGCGAGCGCACGACATGTTTGTCTTTTGGCGAGCGGCCGGTAAATTGGCCGGTTTCGCACAGAAACGCTCCGCCTATGCCCAATTTGCCCTCGCCACGCTGTACTGCGGCCTCGACCAAGGCTGGCTCGATATAGTTGTAATAGACGTTTCCCAGACCGACGATGCCCTGATCTTCAAGCCGTTGCGTTGGGTTTACACGTCCATAAGTCATCTTGCTTGCTCCATTTTCCGTCGGGGTGGATTGTCGGCTCAAACACTCTGCACGGGGTTTCGCACAGAACAGGCATGGGCCACCCCTGTGATTTTCGCTATAACATGCAGATTTTCCAAGGAATAGGAGGCTTTGGCACAGTTAGCGCAACCATCGGCGGGTTAGCGCAACCAAGACTTTGATCGACAACATACTGCGGCATATTAGTCATTCATTGGGGAATTTAGCGGCTAATGGAGTCAGTCGCTTGGATGATTCGCAGATAAAGGTTGATTCCATGCTCTATAACCCGGAATATGCAAAGAAAATCAGGCAAGCCGAGCAGAATAGGGAAGCCCAAACATGGCAAGGATCGCCCTTGTGGACGACGACAGGAATATCCTGACGTCTGTATCAATGACTCTTGAGGCCGAAGGCTTTGAGGTTGAAACCTTTAATGATGGTCAGTCCGCACTCGATGCTTTCAACCGGCGCATGCCGGATATGGCGGTGCTGGATATTAAGATGCCCCGGATGGACGGGATGGATCTGTTGCAGCGATTGCGGCAGAAAACCTCCATGCCGGTGATCTTCTTGACGTCGAAAGACGATGAGATTGACGAGGTTCTGGGCCTGCGGATGGGGGCTGACGATTACGTCAAGAAGCCTTTCAGCCAGCGCCTTTTGGTCGAACGTATCCGCGCGCTGCTGCGCCGGAATGAGGCGATTGTCACTGGCGAAGTGGCGGTGACCGAAGAAACCAAGATCATGGAGCGCGGGCATCTGAGGATGGATCCGCTGCGTCACTCAGTTTCCTGGAAAGGCAAGGATGTCTCGCTGACAGTGACTGAATTCATGCTGTTGCAGGCTCTGGCCCAACGCCCTGGTTTCGTGAAATCGCGCGATCAGTTGATGGACGTGGCCTATGACGACCAAGTTTATGTCGATGATCGTACGATCGACAGCCATATCAAGAGGTTGCGCAAGAAAATGCGCTCGGTTGACGATGATTTCTCGGCAATCGAAACCCTGTATGGCATTGGTTATCGCTATAACGAAGAATGAACTCGGCAAGAATGTCCTCGGTTCCTCATATGGCCGCACAGCCCAAAGGCAAATCCGGTGAAGTGCTCCTGGGCGAAGACTGGGTCTCGCCCGAGGCGGTGGCCGACACCGCTTTGCGCCAAGGGCGCAACAGGCGCGGCATTGTCGCACTGAACCGCTCACCTTTGGCGCGTAAGATCATCGTGTTCAATCTGATGGCGCTGGTGGTTCTGGTGGCCGGGGTGCTGTTCTTGAACCCGTTCCGCGACAGTCTTGTGGTGCATCGCGAGCAGGGTCTGGTGACCGAGGCGCAGTTGATCGCATCGGTGATGCAGGCCGGGCCAGAGGCTCGTCTGCCCGACAGTTTTGCAAATATCCCGGTGGGGCCGGGGGTTGAGGTGTTCTTGTTCGATCCGGCGGGCAAGCTGGTGTCGCAAGGGGTTGGGGCAGATCGCGCCTCGGCCAATGATCTGCGGGGCGAACGATCTACCAT
>JAGPBG010000059.1 GCA_018063485.1 Cypionkella sp. | reverse complement strand
CGCTCGAAGGCTTCATGGGCAAACCCACCGTGGTCAACAACGTGATCTCGCTGGCGACTGTGCCGGTGATTTTCGAGAAGGGTGCGGCGCATTATCAGGCCTTCGGGCTTGGCCGTTCGCGCGGAAGCATCCCACTGCAAATCGGAGGAAACGTCAGACACGGCGGGCTTTATGAGATCGCCTTTGGCACCACGCTGGGCGATATCGTGGACAAGATCGCAGGCGGCACCGCCACCGGTCGCCCGGTAAAGGCCGTGCAGGTCGGCGGTCCCCTGGGTGCCTATTTCCCCCGCGCGCTGTTTGATACGCCCTTTGGCTATGAGGAATTCGCGGGCAAAGACGGCTTGATCGGACACGCCGGTCTGACCGTGTTCGACGATACCGCTGACATGCTGAAACAAGCGCGCTTTGCGATGGAGTTCTGCGCGATTGAATCCTGCGGCAAATGCACCCCCTGCCGTATTGGCTCTGTGCGCGGTGTGGAAGTGGTTGACCGCATTGCCAAGGGCGACGCCAATGCCATCCCGCTGTTGACCGACCTGTGCAATACCATGAAAGCAGGCTCGCTTTGTGCCTTGGGCGGGTTCACCCCCTATCCCGTGATGTCAGCCCTTACCCATTTCCCCGATGACTTCGCCCCGATGAAGGAAGCCGCAGAATGAAAGATTTCATTATCCCGGATCGCGACTTTGGCACCCCGGCGGCAAAATCGAAAACCCTGATCACGCTGAATATCGACGGCATTGATGTGACGGTTCCAGAAGGCACCTCTATCATGCGCGCGGCGGCAGAGGCGGGGATTTCGGTGCCGAAACTCTGCGCCACCGACAATGTCGATGCCTTCGGGTCATGCCGGCTGTGTCTGATCGAAATTGACGGGCGCAACGGCACCCCCGCCTCTTGCACCACACCGGTTGCGCCAGGGATCACTGTTCACACCCAGACTGCGCGGCTGCAAACCCTGCGCCGTGGCGTGATGGAGCTTTATGCCTCGGACCATCCGGTGATCGGTCTTGACGATCCGGCCAATGGTGACAGCGAATTGCAGCGAATGGCGGGGATCGTTGGCCTGCGCGAGATGCGCTATCAACCCGTGGTCGATCATGTTCATGAGCATTGCGCTGATGGCACCGCCAACCCGCACTGGCAGCCGATTGATATCAGCAACCCTTATTTCGCGTTCGATTCGTCCAAATGCATCGTCTGCTCGCTTTGCGTGCGCGCTTGCAACGAAGTGCAAGGCACTTTCGCGCTGACAATCGAAGGGCGTGGCTATGACAGCCGCGTTTCGGCGGGGATGAAGCTGGACGACTTCCTGTCGTCTGATTGCGTGTCCTGCGGTGCCTGCGTTCAGGTTTGCCCGACCGGCAGCTTGCAAGAAAAATCGGTGCAGGAACTCGGCCTGCCCGAGCGCTCCGTCATCACCACCTGCGCCTATTGCGGTGTCGGCTGTTCGTTCAAGGCCGAAATGCGCGGCGACGAGTTGGTACGGATGGTGCCTTACAAGCATGGCAAGGCCAACCGCGGCCATTCCTGTGTCAAGGGCCGCTTCGCTTATGGCTATGCCAACCATCAGGACCGCATCCTGAATCCGATGATCCGCGACAGCATCAACGATCCCTGGAAAGAGGTTTCCTGGACCGAAGCGATGGACTATGCGGCAAGCCGGATGCTCGGTTTGCAAGAAAAATACGGCCAGCGTTCGATTGGCGTGGTTACCTCTTCGCGTTGCACCAATGAAGAAACCTATCTGGTGCAAAAGCTGACCCGCGCGGTGTTCATGAACAACAACACCGATACCTGCGCCCGCGTCTGTCATTCACCCACCGGTTATGGATTGGGACAAACGCTTGGCACCTCGGCCGGAACCCAGGACTTTGATTCGATTGAAGAAACCGATGTGATCATGATCATCGGCGCCAACCCTGCGGCCGCCCATCCGGTCTTTGCCAGCCGAATGAAAAAGCGCCTGCGCAAGGGTGCCAAGCTGATCGTAGTCGATCCGCGCCGCACTGAAATGGTAGAGGGCGCGCATTACAAAGCCGCGCATCACCTGGCGCTGACCCCCGGCACCAATGTGGTCATCGTCACCGCTTTGGCGCATGTGATCGTGACCGAAGGCCTGATGGATGAACAGTTCATCCGCGAGCGCTGTGATTGGGATGAATTCCGCGATTACGCCGAATTTGTCTGCCTGCCGCAAAACAGCCCCGAAGCAACGGAAATCCTGACCGGCGTTCCGGCATCCGAGGTGCGCGCGGCGGCCCGGCTCTATGCCAAGGGTGGCAATGGCTCGATCTACTACGGGCTGGGTGTGACAGAACACTCCCAAGGCTCGACCGCCGTGATCGGCATCGCCAACCTTGCGATGATGACCGGTAACATTGGTCGTCCGGGCGTGGGTGTGAACCCGCTGCGGGGGCAAAACAACGTGCAAGGCTCTTGTGATATGGGGTCGTTCCCGCATGAATTGCCCGGCTATCGGCATGTGAAAAACGCCGATGTCCGCAAGATTTATGAGGATATGTGGGGCGTTGCGATCGATTCCGAGCCCGGCCTGCGGATCAACAACATGCTGGATGCCGCAGTTGAGGGCACGTTCAAAGGTCTGTATTGCCAAGGTGAAGACATCCTGCAATCCGACCCCGACACCAAGCATGTCGCCGCTGGCCTTGCCGCGATGGAATGCGTGATCGTTCACGACCTTTTCCTGAATGAGACGGCGAATTACGCGCATGTGTTCTTCCCCGGCTCGACCTTCCTGGAAAAGGACGGCACTTTCACCAACTCGGAACGCCGCATCAACATGGTGCGCAAGGTGATGGCGCCACGCAATGGCTACGCCGATTGGGAAGTCACCCAGATGTTCGCCAATGCTGTTCTAAAGAAGATGGGGGGCACCGATTGGGCCTACACCCATCCCAGCGAGATCATGGACGAAATCGCGATCACCACGCCGTCCTTCGCTGGCGTGACTTTTGAGAAGCTGGACGCGCTTGGCTCGATCCAATGGCCTTGCAACGACGAGGCCCCCGAAGGCACCCCCGTCATGCATATCGACACTTTTGTGCGCGGCAAGGGCAAGTTCATCAACACAGAATATGTTGCGACCGATGAGAAAACCGGCCCGCGCTTTCCGCTGTTGCTGACCACCGGGCGTATCTTGTCGCAATACAACGTCGGCGCGCAGACGAGGCGCACCGAGAACGTGGTGTGGCACGCCGAGGATCTGTTGGAGATCCACCCGCATGATGCCGAAGTTCGTGGCGTCAAAGACGGTGATTATGTCCGCCTTGCCAGCCGTTCGGGCGATACCACCCTGCGCGCAACGATCACCGACAGGGTAAAGCCGGGCGTGGTCTATACCACCTTCCACCACCCTGATACCCAGGCCAACGTCATCACCACCGATTTCAGCGATTGGGCCACCAATTGCCCGGAATACAAGGTGACGGCAGTGCAGGTTTCGCCCTCGAACGGGCCAACTGAGTGGCAGCAAGAGTATAACGCCCAAGCCGCCCACTCGCGCCGCATCCTGCCCGCGGCCGAGTGATGCAGACCCATCGCTCCATGCCGCGCCTGACCTATGGGTCGGGCGCTGTTGGGCAGGGCAGCCGCGCCCTGCCCGAAGAGGTGGCGGTGGCACTCAGCTATAATGGCTCGACCCAGGCCGTGATGATGGCAACGCCTGCCGATCTGGTGGATTTGGCTTATGGGTTCTCGTTGACCGAGGGTATTGCAAAACCCGAAGATATTCAAAGCGTCGAGGTGGTGGAAACCAGGCATGGGCTGGATGTGCAAATCTGGCTGGAAACCCATGCCGAGGCGCGGCTGGCCAAGCGCCGGCGCACCATGGCGGGGCCGGTTGGCTGCGGCTTGTGCGGCATTGACAGTCTTGAAGAGGCCACGCGCAAGATGCAGCCAGTGCCTGCAAGCACATTCCGCATGACGCCTTCGCAGGTGTTGGCGGCGGTTGCCTCGCTTCCGGGCGCGCAGCCTTTGCACGATGCCACCCGCGCCGCCCATGCCGCCGGGTTCTGGAGCAATGGGCTTTTTGCCGCGCGCGAAGACGTGGGCCGCCACAACGCCCTTGACAAACTGGCGGGCCATCTCATTCGCACCCCACACCCCGATGGGGCCGTGGTTCTGACCAGCCGTGTCTCGATTGACATGGTGCAAAAAACGGCCGCCCTTGGCATCGCGATCCTGATCGCCGTTTCAGCCCCGACGGCCCATGCTGTTGACTTGGCCGACGCCGCCAATATCACCCTTATCGCCCTTGCCCGACCCGACCGGTTCGAGCTGTTCACCCATACCGACCGCCTGATCAAGGAGACCTCCCATGTCGCATGACACCCGCTCGCATGATCCGCACGCGAAGCTCATCCACATGGCGAACCAGATCGCCAAATTCATGGAAAGCAAGCCCTATGCGGAAGGGCTGGCTTTGATGGCCTCGCATATCAACGATTTCTGGGAACCCCGGATGCGCACAAAACTTTTCGAAGTTATTGATGCGGGCGGAGAGGGCCTGCGGCCGCTGGTGCTGGAGGCCGCCCCGAATATCCGTCGGCCAAAACTCGCTGCCTAGCACCGATGGGGCGAAAGTCATTTCGTCGCACCGGACTTGAGCTAGCCGCTGCCTTGAATTAGCCTGTTGGCGGACTTGGTATTTAAGTCGGTTTATTGGCGCTTTGGCGATCTATTCCAAAAGGTGCGATAATGCGGCAAACATCCATTCGCTTGGGAAGTTCGGGCCCTTTCGTGCGCGAGATGCAAGCTGCGTTGAACCGCCGCCTCAATCCAAGTCCGAACCTGAAGATCAGCGGGATTTTTGACCAAGCAACCGCACAGGCCGTGCGTGCGTTTCAAACAGCCAACTGGCTTGATACCGATAGTTGCGCCGGCCCCTGCACTTTGGACGCTCTCTACAACCTTGAGAAAAGCGGCCCAATCCTGCACAGCATTGTTCCCGTTTCGCAATCAGCTTTCATTCCGGCTTGGCCAGCCGCCTTCGCGATGCTGACACAGCGCGCCACCGCTGCAATCCTTGCAGCCGTCCCATCCACTTTGCTGAACCCCGACAAGAGCTTGGCATCCGATCCCGATTTGATCGGGCTGCAACGCCAGAGGAAAGATCTTGGGCGCGTCATCGGCTTGCACTACCATATCGCCCGAAACTGGTTTGCCCCCGACCTGATCGCGTTGCTGCGTCAGCGCCCACTGGCCATCGAATGTCCTCAATCGCCAATTTCGCGGGAGTTTGCCAAGACGCCGCAGTATTTTCTGGTGATCGCAGGCGCGCGCGGCACGCATTCCTGCGACGGATCATCGACCACCCTGAAGATATTCAATCCCGAATTCGGCGCAGAACCCGTCCGGTCGCGATCCTTCCAGTCACTGATACGGCAGTTCAACCGAATGCCGTTTGGCATCTTTACTGCCTGGTAATCAGGCAATGCGCCGCAATCAGGCCCTGCGCCATAACAAAGCGCCCCGTCATCATCTGGCCTGCAACAAAGGGTGATACCCCTGCGGTAAACCGTGCCACGAACCCGCCTTTTTGCAGCACGATGTTCAAGCCATCAAAGCCAAACAATTGCCCGGATATCGGGTATTGCGCCTTGTAAACTGCCTCTTTCGCCATGAAAATCTGTAATGCTGCTAGACCGCGCTCGGCCTTGGGGAGCGCCATCACGGCTGATTGCTCGGCCTGGCCAAGGATTTCGGGCCAGAGTGCCGCCTCCAACGGCGTGGCCGGTTCCAGATCGAGCCCGATCCCGGCCCAATCGCGCCGCCATCCCAGCAGCGCCAGACAGGCACCGTCGCAATGGCTGATACTTCCGGTTACCGCCTCGGGCCACGAAGGAGAGCGATCCGCCTGCATCGGCACAGCACTTGGCGGGTGGCCCAGCGCCTGCATCGCTGCGCGCGCCGCTGATCGTCCCGCTGCAAACTCCCGCAGCCGCGCTGGAGTAGCCTTTGGCACAGCTTCGCCTGGCCAAAGGCCTTGTTTCTCTGCTGCCCCGGCCAAAGCCAGCCCCTTCGGCAAGGACTGACCTAGGGCGGCAAGCAGAGCGGCACTCACCCGCGCTGCGTCCGCATCGCCAAACGGCGCGCCATCGCGTCATTACGCGCTACAGCGCGGTCCTTCTCACCTTGCGCGGCTGCCGTTGCGCCCGCATCCTCCATCTGTGCCGGGCGATCGTCGAGATATCGGGCCAAAGCCCCCAGCACCGGAAAGCGGAAAATATCGGTGATCGACAATTTCGTGGAGCCAAGCGCATCACGGATTTCACGATGCGCCTGCACTGCCAGCAAGGAATGGCCGCCCAAGGCAAAGAAATTGTCCTTGGCACCCACTTTGGCAACCCCGAGAACCCGCTGCCAGATCTCGGCAATCTGGCGTTCAAGATCGGATCCCGGCACGGCGAAAGCCACCGGTGCATCGGTCGCGGCCTGAGGTGGCGGCAGTGCCTTGCGGTCAACCTTGCGGTTTGGCGTAAGCGGCATGGATGCCAAGGAAACATAATGCACCGGGCGCATATGTTCGGGCAGTGCTTCAGTCAGCGCCGCCCTGAGCGATGAGGGCCGCGCATTCCCCACCACATAGGCTACCAACCGCACATCACCGGGGCTGTCCTCACGCGCCAGCACAACGGCTTGGCTAACCCCCGGCTGCGCCTCCAGCAGCGCCTCGATCTCGCCCAATTCGATCCGATAGCCGCGCAATTTGACCTGATGGTCCGCCCGCCCCAGAAATTCGAGCCGCCCATCGGCTTGCCAGCGCGCCAGATCACCGGTGCGATACATCCGTGCGCCACCCGCACTGGCGCGTTCTGCCGTTACAAATGGGTCGGGAAGGAAACTCTCGCAGGTCAGATCATCGCGCTGCCAATAGCCGCGCGCAACGCCTTCACCGCCGATCCACAACTCACCCGCCGCACCCGGCGGCACCGGCTCCCCCACCGCATCCAGGATATAGGCCTGAGTATTGGCGATCGGACGCCCAATGGTCGGTGTGCCTGCCTCCACCACGTCTGTGGTGGACCAGATGGTTGTTTCTGTAGGCCCGTACATGTTCAGAATCCGCGCCGTGGTTGCTTGCTGCAAGTCCCCGACCAGTGCCGAAGGCAGCGCCTCGCCACCCAGCATCAGCGTCTTGATCCGCGCCAATGCCGCACGGCTGTCATCATTCATCGCAATCATCCGCGCCATCGACGGAGTGCATTGCAGATGCGTCACGCCATGGCGCACGATCTGCCCGGCAATCGAGAAATCCCCTGTCGCCACCGCACCGCCGTCATTTGCGCGTTTCACCACTTCGGCCAGCGGATACAGCCCCTCCATCACCTGTTCCGGCGCAATGCCGTAGTCGATCAGGCAAGCGACTTCGTTCACCCCGATCCGCTTCAACTGCTCGACCCGTGCCAGAGCATCCTCAACGGTGCCGAACAGACCGGATTCGTCAAAATAGCGGTGGAAGGCGTAATCAAGGATCGCCGCCGCATCTTCAGCCGTCAGATCGCGGGTATCAATGTCCATCGGCTTGGTGACCCCCGGTGGCTTTTTGAAGGCCGGGAAGGTCCAGGCGTATTGCTTGACCAGCGCCGTCGCCGCGCCAAGATAGGCCTTCATCGGGCCTTCGGCTGCGCGCCGTACCTGCTCGCGGTCGCGGCCGACAAAGGTGTGCAACATCAGGCTCACCTTGAAGCGCGCGGGATCATGGCCCGCCTTGCGCAGTGCGTCATGGTAGAGGGTGATCTTGCCCGCCACCTCGTCAATTGACTGACCCAGAAGATGGGTCAGTACATGCGCGCCCATTTCTCCGGCCTCGCGCCAGGTGTCGGGATTGCCTGCGGTGGTGACCCACATTTCCAACTCGCGCGAGACCGGACGAGGCTGGGTTTTCACCGTGAACATCGAGCCATCAGCTTTGGGGAAATCGACCCCCTCACCACGCCACAAGCGCCGGACCTGTTCGGCGGCGGCATACATCGCCACCTTGTTTTGTGGCGGCGCATTCTCGGGGCGCAGCACGAAATCATCCGGGTGCCAGCCGCTGGCAATACCCAGCCCGGTGCGCCCGTTGGTCAGGTTGTCAATCACCGCCCATTCCTCGGCGATCCGCGCCGGATGGTGCAAAGGCATCACACAAGATCCAGCCCGCACGCCGATATTGCTGGTGACAGCCGCCACCGCCGCCCCGGTCACCGATGGGTTCGGATAGGGGCCGCCAAAGGCGTGGAAATGCCGCTCGGGCGTCCATACTGCGACAAAGCCATGCTTGTCGGCGAATTTCGCCCCTTCCAGCAGCAATTCGTATTTCTTGGGCCCAACGCCATCATCGTTGCCCCAGTAATAGATTGAAAACTCCATCCCCTGTGCCGAGGCAATCGTGCCCCCCGAGACCAGCGCCCGGTTCTCGTCACTGGTCAGCACCAGCTTGAAGCCGCGCGCCAGCGTCCAGAACAATTCCAGCACGGAAATATCGAACGACAGCGAGGTCACGGCCAGCCACACCCCCGCCTGCGTGCCGATCCGCTCATCCATGCCGGTAAAGAAATTCGCCACATTGCGGTGCTCGATCATCACACCTTTGGGCCGCCCGGTCGACCCGGAGGTATAGATCACATAGGCCAGATCATCCGGCCCGACGCCCGAGTTCAGATTATCCACCGGGGCCACGCCGATACGCGGATCACTGTCCATGGACAGCACCTGCACATCTTGTTCGGGCAAGCCCACGGCAACGCTGTTATCCGTCACAATCACGGCACAGGCGGAATCCTCGATGTAAAGCGCAATACGGTCAGCAGGATAAGCCGGGTCGATCGGCACATAGGCACCGCCAGCCTTGAGAATTCCCAAGGCACCGATCAGCATGTTCAAACCGCGCCCGATGCACAGCCCAACCGGCACGCCCGGCCCCACGCCCAGATCGGCCAAAACATGCGCCGCCTGATTGGCTCGCTGGTTCAGCGCCGCATAGCTCATCTGCGCACCATCGCAGACCACGGCGACGGCATCAGGGGTGCGGGCCACTTGCGCCTCAAAGGCCTGATGCAGGCAAATCCCACGGTCATGCTCGACTTTGGTCTGGTTCCATCCGTGCAACACCTGCGCCCTTTCGGCGCTGGTCATCATCGGGATCCGGCTCAGATCGCCGTCGGCACCCGTCAAGAGCTGCGCAATCTCGGCAAAGCGGCACCCCAAAACCGCAGCTTCACCCTCGGCCAGCCGCGCGCGGTCAAAATAAAGCCGCCCACGCGTCACAGTAACCACCGCTCCTGCCACTGGCTGTCCGGTTTCCGACAAAACGACCTGTGGCATTTCCACACCCGCCAAACCCGGATCGCGCGCCAGCAGATCTTGCGGAAACGACGCAGCCTTACGCGCCATCGCCAATTGCGCGTTCACTGTGCCCAGCGCCTCAGACACCTTGCCTGACGCAGGAACCCGGATCGGCAGCCAGCCCGAAACATAGCCCGGCACCGCATTGGGCCCGGCAGCAAAGCCCAGATCCACCTCGCCTTGCC
>JAGPBG010000419.1 GCA_018063485.1 Cypionkella sp. | reverse complement strand
GACCATGCTGGAAGAGGCCGCAAAACGCGACCACCGCAAGTTGGGCCGGGAGATGAACCTGTTCCACATGCAAGACGAAGCGCCGGGCATGGTGTTCTGGCACCCCGATGGCTGGACCATCTACCGCGCGCTGGAAGATTACATGCGCGGGCGTCAAAAGGCCGCTGGCTACCGCGAAATCAAGACGCCGCAAGTGGTTGACCGGGTATTGTGGGAGAAATCCGGCCATTGGGAGGCCTATCGCGAGAATATGTTCATCGTCGAAGTGGACGAGGAAGGCGCGCGCGAAAAGCGGATCAATGCGCTGAAACCGATGAACTGCCCCTGCCATGTTCAGGTTTATAATCAAGGGCTCAAATCCTATCGCGACCTGCCTTTGCGTCTGGCTGAATTCGGTTCGTGCCACCGCTACGAATCCTCGGGCTCGATGCACGGGTTGATGCGGGTGCGTGGCTTTACCCAAGACGATGCCCATATCTTCTGCACCGAGGATCAGATCGGTTCGGAATGCGAATCCTTTATCCGCCTTCTGGCCAGCGTTTACAAAGACCTTGGTTTTGACGGGTTCGAGATCAAATTTTCAACCCGCCCTGACGTCCGCATTGGCTCGGATGAAACCTGGGACAAGGTTGAAGGCATGCTTGAGGCGGCGGTGAAAGCCGCAGGCGTGCCCTATGAGGTGGACCCCGGCGAAGGCGCGTTCTACGGGCCAAAACTTGATTTCAAACTGACCGATGCAATCGGCCGCAAATGGCAATGCGGCACGTTCCAGGTTGATCCGAACCTGCCAAACCGGCTGGATGCGGAATATGTCGGGATAGATGGCGCGAAACACCGCCCCTATATGTTGCACCGCGCCATTCTGGGCAGCTTTGAGCGGTTCATCGGCATCTTGATCGAAAACTATGCCGGCAAACTGCCGTTCTGGCTGGCCCCGCGTCAGGTGGTGGTGGCAGCCATCGTCTCGGATGCCGATCCGTTTGTTTATGAGGTGGTGAATGCGCTCAAAGCCGCAGGGGTGCGGGCCGAAGCCGATACGCGCAATGAAAAGATCAACTACAAGGTGCGGGAACATTCAGTGGGCAAAGTTCCCGTGATCCTCGCCATCGGCATGAAGGAAGTGGCAGAGCGCACGGTTTCCGTTCGCCGCCTGGGCGAGACCCGCACCGAAACCATCAGCCTTGATCAGGCGATTGCCACCTTCGGGCTGGAGGCGCTGCCTCCGGGCTGATCCGAAACCTTGAGTTGCAGAAGAAAACGCCGATCGCCCGGCGTTTTTTCATGGGATGGTAGCTCATGGTCTCAATGAGTGTCAGGCTGTTTTGCCGCCAAGGCGAGGATGCCGCCCAAGCCGCACATCGCAATCGGGAACATGGTAAACACGCCAAAGCCAAAGGCCAGCCACATCCCCGCTGCTGAGGCCAACAGCAAAATCCCCGCCGGAATGTTTTGCGACCGCGCCATCGCCGCCCCGGCAATCGCCAGAATCGGGGCAAGGAAACTCGCCAGCTTGATCAGCATCGGGTTGTTCACCTGCTGCACCATGTCACCCAGATCGTTGTGGCTGTCGACAAAGACCGTATAGCCATAGCCGAAAAAGCCGATGACCATCGCCCAAAGCCCCCCAATCAGGCCCAAAGTAAGTGCTGCATTGCGCATGCGAATCTCCACGCTTGATTTTCGATCATGGTTTGGCATGATTTGCACAGTGACGACAGACTTTCTGACCGCCTATCGCATCGAAGGCCCCGAAAGAACTGGCTTGCACGGTCTCGGGCAATGTCGCCCGAGGGGGGTTGAGATAGGAGAAACGGCATGCCGACCGGCACCGTAAAGTGGTTCAACAGCACCAAGGGTTATGGATTCATTGCGCCCGACAATGGCGGAAAGGACGTTTTTGTCCATGTTTCGGCGGTGGAACGCGCCGGCCTGAAAGGCCTGAACGACAACCAGAAGATCGGTTATGAATTGCAATCAGGCCGCGACGGCAAGGAATCTGCGGGCGATTTGCGTCTGCTCTAAGCGGCTGTCCGTTTGTGGGAACCGGCCCTGATTGGGGCCGTTTCTCATTTCAATACAGCGTCTTGCACCGGCTGATCCCAGCCAAGATACCAAATCACGCCGTCTTGAATCACCGGACGCTTCATCACTGCGGGTTGTGCGGCAATTTGCGCCTCCGGGTCTGAGACCCGCAGGAAATCGGAAAATCCGCGGTAGGTGGTCGATTGGCGGTTGATCACCCGCTCGCCAAACTCGGTTACAATCGCATCAATCTCGGCCGCCGTCAGCGGTTGGCTGCGCACATCGCGAAAGGTTACGTCTTTCCCCACCGCTTCAATCGCCTTCAGCGCTTTCTTGCAGGTGTCACAGGTGGAAATGCCATAGAGAATCATATCGGTCTTTCAGGTCAGGACGCGGCGGATACACCCCAAGCCGCGAATGGAGTCTTAAAGCGCTCCCGGATCAGGTCTGCTGGCAACCATCACCGGGGGCCAATTCTTCATAGCCGCATTACCATTGCATTCATAGACGTCATGGGCGATGGCAGCGGGACAACTGCCTTCGAGTTGTTCAAGGCGCTTGAGGTTGGCTTGAGGTTGGCTTGATCTCGGGCCGCGAGGCAGCGGCGGCACGCACAGGCCTGGCGATATCGCTTTCCCCCGGTGAACACCCAAATGGTGGACCTGGGGAGAAGCGCCCAGACCCGGCCCGTCGCTCAAACTCAACCGGGCGGACATAGCCGATGGTCGAGTGCCTGCGAACCGTGTTGTTG
>JAGPBG010000058.1 GCA_018063485.1 Cypionkella sp. | reverse complement strand
CCGCCGATTTCAGCATGGTGCGGACGCAGCCTTGCCACGGGCTGCCGTCCAGTTCTGTGATGTCGCAATGATAAAAGTGCAAAGGCGACATATCGGGGATCGCCGTGACCCGCACTTTTGCATCTGGGTCAGGGATCAGGCGCAGATCGCCCGCCGAGCCAAAGGGGTTCGGGCTGGCAATCTCATCGAAAGGGGTCAGCGCCAGATTGGCCGGCACCCAGCCCACGCCCTTGGTCATCCCCCCGGCCAGATCGCGCAGAGGCAGGGATCGGCCACGGGTGATGGCGGCAATATCGGTGGTGACAAAGCTGACCAGCTCTTCGGTTTCGGGCGGGAACATGGCGGCCTCTCAGCGGTTCAAGGCATTGACGCGGGCGACCACCGTATCGGTATCGGTGATCCAGCAATAGCCGCCATAGGCGCGCAGAGCCGCCTCATGGCGCTCGGGCGTATAGGTGGCGCAGGCGTCATGCACCAGCGTCACCAGATAGCCGCGATCCGCCGCATCGCGCACCGCCATATCAACGCATTGGTCGGTGACAATGCCCGCAATGATCAGAAACCTGGTGTTCAGATTGCGCAGCACATAATCGGCATTGGTAGAGTTGAAGAGGCCCGACGAGGTTTTGGGCAACACCGGCTCGTTCTCGGTCGGCGTCAATTCGGCAATGATTGCCCCTTCCGGCGCACCTTTTGGCACATGCATATCCGACAGTTTATGATCCAAAGACCGGTCGCGGCCATCGGCGGTCAGGCTTTCGATTACGGTGTGCAGCACGTTCTCGCCCGCCGCGCGAAAGGCATTCAGCATCCGCACCTGATTGGGGATCACCATGCCATGCACGCGCTGCATGAAATAGCTGTCGGCGGCATGCGGATGGGTCGGGTCCATCATCGGCTCGGCCCAGATCCGCTGCATATCCACCAGCAACAAGGCCGTGCGTCCCTGTTCATAGTCGCTGGAGCGGCGCAGGCTCTGGCCGCCGAATTCAATCGAAAATTCCGTCATTTGGGTTCTCCTTCTGTGGCTGTGTCCAGCGCATCCTCGGTCACCGAGGCGGCATGACGCAGCGATTCCATGTTTTCGATCCGCTTGCGCGACTTACCCGCCAACCGCAGCGTCAGCGCGGCGATAAATGCTTCGGTCTGTGCCAGGGCTGGCACCATCGTATCAAAGGGCGACAGGCTTTCGACCGGGGCCGTCAGCGTCACATCGGCCACACCGGCGATGGGCGAGGCATAGGGATCGGTGAACAGCACGATCCTTGCCCCCTGTGCCGCCGCCGTGCGGGCAAAGCGGATGGTGTCGATCTGATAGCGGCGGTAATCATAGACAATCACCAGATCACGCCGCCCCAGATCAACCAGCGCGTCAACCTGATCCGCCCGCGCGCCTTGCACCCAATGACAACCGGGACGCAACTGCTTCAGATGCGACCACAGCATCCCGGCAAGGTAGCCAGAAAAGCGCCCGCCGATGCAATGCACCGATAGTGACGAATCCATGACCAGATCAACCGCCTTGTCAAAACCAGCGGAGGGCAGCATAGCCATTGCCGTTTCGACGGCATGAACCGTGGATCGCATCGTTTCGAGATAGATGTTGTCGGGCGCCACCGCGCCCTTGCCCGCATTCATCATCGACAGCGGCGAGGACATGCGTTCCTGTACCTCGGCCAGCAGGGTTTGTTGAAAATCGGGATAACCCTCAAACCCCAACCGCCCGACGAATCGCACCACCGTCGGCCCTGAAACGCCTGCCGCCTGAGCCAGATGCGCAACCGTATTCAGCCCCGCTGCCGGATAGTTCGACAACAGCGCGCGCGCGACCTTCAGATCAGAACGGGTCAGCGGCACAGAGCCATCGGTCAGGCGATCACGTATTGGCATGGGCCTTGTTCCTTGCAAGATTGCATGGTGCATCGTGGAAACATTCATTACATTTGTCAATCTGATTACTGATTTTGAAACGGTATTGACATTGAGAAGATCGCCGCACATGCTTTCGGTCAATGAGTCCGTCCACCGGACCGACAGGAGGGTTACGTGCTGCGATTAGGACAGTTCGGAAAATCGGCCTGGGCCGGATCGGCCATGATGGCGATGTTGCTCATCGTTGTTGCAGGGCTTGCACAAACGGTCTTGCCTGCATCGGGTGCAAGACTTGCGACGCTGTTCTTGATCTATGTCGTGGCGGTCCTGGGCAATCAGATCTATTCGGGCAATTCGGGGATCATGTCCTTTGGCCATACGTCTTTCATGGCGATTGGGGCCTATGCCTCGGCGTTGCTCACAATCCAGCCTTCGGTGCAGACAACGGCGCTGCCACACCTGCCCGTCTGGATCGCCGCGCTGAACGGCCAGCCGCTGACGGTGGCACTGCCGGTCGCGCTGATCGTGGTCTTGATATCGGCACTGGTCTTTGGCTTGCCCATCGCGCGGCTTGGTGGCTCGGCAGCGTCAATTGCCACGCTGGGGATTTTGGTGATCACCCATGTCACGCTGGTGGCCTCGACCACGATCACCCGTGGCAGCCAAACCTTCTTTGGCATCCCACGCGGGGTGCCGATGGGGCTGGTGTTGGGCTGTGCGGTGGCTGCTGTGGTGATCGCGCGGCTTTACCGCAGCTCGCGCAGCGGGTTGGCTTTGCGGGCAGCGCGTGAAGACGAGATTGCGGCGATTGCCGTAGGGGTCAACGTCGTGCGGGTGCGGTTCTGGGCCTTTGTGCTCGGCGCGCTGCTTTGCGGCGCTTCGGGCGCGTTGCTGGCGCATTTCCTTGGCGCATTCTCGCCAAAGGATTTCTACTTCAACCTCACCTTCCTGCTGCTGTCGATGCTGATCCTTGGCGGGATCACCACGGTATCAGGCGCAGTTGGCGGCACCGCGATGATCGTATTGCTGGTCGACGCCTTGCGCCGGATCGAGGCCGGGGGTGATTTTGGAATTGTCACGCTGCCACCGGTGTTTGGTCTGACCGATATCGGGATCGGCCTGGTGATCCTGACCGTCATGTACCGGTTGCGCGAAGGGCTTTTCGGTGTGCGCGAGTTGGACGAACGGTTGGGGCTTGATGATACACTCACCGTCGCACCCGCCTATACCCCAGCCCCGACAGGATCGGCCGAAAACCTGACTGTAGAGAATGTCAGCAAGAACTTTGCTGGGCTGACGGCGCTGGAAAACGCCAACTTCGCGATCGAACCTGGGTTGGTGACGGGGCTGATCGGCCCGAATGGTGCGGGGAAATCGACGCTGATCAATGCGATCTGCGGCATCATCCCGCCGTCATCGGGCCGGGTGATGATCGGCAAGCAAGATGTTGCAGACCTGGCCGTCCATGATGTTTCACGCGCCGGATTGGGCCGCACCTTTCAGAACATCCGCCTGTTCAAGAACCTGACCGTGCTGGAGAACGTCCGTGTTGCGGCAAATTCCGTGGCAGGCATGGGCGATGATCCGGTGGCGGCCGCCCGTGCAGCACTGGCCGTGGTCGGCTTGACCGATCTGGCCCCGCGCATCGCCTCGACCCTGCCCTACGGCGCGCAGCGACGGTTGGAAGTTGCCCGCGCGCTGGCGCTGCGCCCCCGCTTTTTGCTTCTGGACGAGCCTGCGGCGGGTATGAACCCAACCGAGACGGATTCACTTATGGAAGTGCTGCGTCGCATCCGTGTCGATCACCAGCTTGGCCTTCTGGTGGTCGAGCATGATCTCAAATTGATCATGCGCCTGTGCGACCGCATTGTCGTCTTGAACAAGGGCCAGCAGATCGCCATCGGCACGCCCGAGGATATCCGCGCCAACCCTGCCGTGATCGAGGCCTATATCGGCCGCAAGCGCGCCGCACAGGCGCTGGCCCAAAAGCCGGGCGAACAATCGCCCATCGGGCAGACCCTGCCCACAACCTGACCGCAACCAACCGGGAGAAGAAACATGACGCTCAGAAAGACCCTGACCCTCACCGTCCTCGCATTCGGGCTTGCCGCCCCTGCGCTGGCCGAGGACTTGATCATCGGCCTCGACACCGCACAAACCGGCAGTTTTGCCCCCTATGATCAACCATCCCTTGCAGGTTTTCAGATGCGGGTGGATGAAATCAACGCCGCTGGTGGCATCGCGGGCAAATTCCCAATCAAGCTGATCGCCAAAGACACCCGTTCGGACGCGGCGCAAACCGCCTTGGTGGCGCAGGAATTGGTGGATGCCGGGGTGCAGATTGTGATCACTCCATGCGATGCCGATCCTTCCATCGCAGCGGGAATGATCACTCAAGCGGCGGGTATCCCTGCGTTTTCCTTCTGCGCCACAACGCCAACGCTGCCGCTGGCCGTCGGGGATTACATGTTTGGCAACTATCCCGCCGATAACGTGCAAGCTGCGATGCTGGCAGGTTTTGCCACCGAACAGGGCTACAAATCCGCCTATATCCTGACCTCACCCGACTCTGCCTATACGCTGAAACTGCCGCAATATTTCGGTCAGGCCTTCACCGCCAAAGGCGGCACCTTGCTGGGCGAAGGCAGTTTTGCGATGGGACAACAGGATTTCAGCGCCGAAGTCACCAAGATCGCAGCGATGGACCCAAAACCCGATGTCATCATGACAGCGGCCTATGAACCCGACTTCCCCGCCTTCATCCGGCAATTGCGCGGCGCGGGCGTCACGACGCCGGTTCTTGGATCTGACGGCATTGACAGCCCCACCACCTTTGCGATGGGCGATCTGGTGGAAGGCGTGGTGTTTTCAACCGCTGGCTTTGCCACCGAAGGCAGCCCCCTTGCCGCTTTCAACGCCAAGTATAAGGCAAAAACCGGCGAAGAACCGAACACTGTCTATATCGCCAATGGCTACGATCTGGGCACCGTGATCGAAGCCGCCGTCACCAAGGCCGACAGCCTTGATCCCAAGGCCATCCGCGACGCCATTGCCAGCCTTGAAAATGTTCAGGGCGTGACCGGACCGATCACCTATGCGGGCACCATGGGGATGCCGTTGCGCTCGGTTTCGCTGGTGCGCATCAGCGGGGGCAACCGCGAGCTGGTGGCGCAGGGCGCCCCTGCTGCGGCCGATGTTCCCGCTCCCTGATCCAACCGCTTTCCGGCCCCCACCCATCGGGGGGCCGGACACCGCATATCCGCGAAGGACCAACCATGACCAGCCTCGCCCCCCTTCTTGACGTATCAAACCTTACCGTCAGCTACGGTGCGGTTGATGCCGTGCGTGGGATCGACCTGACAGTTGCAAAGGGTGAGATCGTCACGCTGCTGGGCGCGAATGGGGCTGGCAAAAGTTCAACTCTCAACGCATTGGTGGGCATGGCCCCTCGCAAGGCGCAACGTCTGCGCTTTCGTGGTCAGAACATCGCGACCCTGCCAACCGAGATGATCGTGCGCCAGGGCATGACGCTGGTTCCCGAAGGCCGCCGCATTTTCCCCACCTTGACCGTTGCCGAGCATTTGCTCCTGGGCGGTGCCAAACACGCTGCACGCGGATCACTGTCCGAGACCGAAGCCGATATGCTGACCCTGTTCCCGATCCTCGGAGAGCGGCTGCACCAGAAGGCCGGATCGCTTTCGGGGGGCGAACAGCAGATGCTGGCGATTGCCCGCGCGCTGATGTCCTCGCCCGATCTGCTGTTGCTGGATGAACCCTCGCTGGGGCTGGCACCGCAGGTGGTTGACCGTATCTTCACCCTGATTTCCGATCTGCGTGCGCGCGGGCTGACCATTCTGCTGGTCGAACAGAATGTGGCGCTGGCGCTGGAAATCGCTGACCGGGGCTATGTAATGGTGAATGGTCGCATCGAGATCACGGGATCGGCTGGCGATCTTATCGCCTCACCCGAAATCCGCGACGCCTATCTGGGAGCCTGAAGTGGACCTTTTCCTGCAGCAAATCCTGAACGCACTCAGCCTTGGCGGCACCTATGCGCTGTTGGCTCTGGGCCTTGCAGTGGTGTTTTCGATCATCGGGCTGATCAATTTTGCCCATGGCGAATTGATGACGGTGGCGGGCTATGTCATGGCATTCTCGCTGGCGGCCACTGTGCCCTTTCCCTTTGCCATCGCACTGGCAGTCGCGGCCCCGGTGGTGCTGGCCATGGCAATGGAGCGGATCGCCTTTCGGCCGGTGCGCGGGGCCAGCGGCACCACGCTGCTGCTGACCAGCTTTGCGGTCAGCGCCATCCTGCGCGTGCTGTTTCAGAACTTCATCTCGGCGCGCCCGGTGCCGGTGCCGATGCCCGCTGCCCTGTCGGGGGTGATCAGGATCGGATCGCTGCATCTGGGGATCATCCAGTCAATCTCGATTGCCACTACCGCGCTGATGCTGCTCGGCTTGACGCTGTTTTTGAACCGCACCGTTGCCGGACGTGCGATGCGTGCCGCCTCCGAGGATTTCGCCATCGTCCGCCTGATGGGCCTGCGCGCCAATGGCGTAGTCGCCACCGCTTTCGCCATCTCGGGTCTGCTGGCCGGTGTGGCCGGGTTGCTTTGGGTGGCGCAGCGCGGCTCGGTCGATCCGCTGATGGGCTTTTTGCCGGTGCTCAAGGCCTTCATCGCGGCGATCATCGGCGGCCTTGGCAGTCTGACCGGCGCGGTGGCTGGCGGGTTCTTGCTGGGCTTCATCGAGGTGATGCTTCAAGCATGGCTGCCCGATACCTTGCTGCCCTATCGCGATGCCTTTTCGATCATGCTGGTGATCGGTGTGCTGCTATTTCGCCCGCAAGGCCTGTTGGCGCGCAAGACTGTGCTGAAACTATGACACAACGCACCTCAAGGGCCAGACGCGCCGACCTGCGGCCAGAGCGCGGTGCCGGGCGAATGGTGCAAGCAAACCAGCCGCATCCGTAACCACCGCGCCAGCAGACAGCGCGGCGGTCAATTTCTCAATCAGCGCTCACGCGGCCTCGCGCCGCAACGCCTGCGCCATGCAGTGAATGCCGCCGCCGGTTTTCGAGATTTCCTGCATATCCACCGCCGCCACCTCAAACCCGCGCGCGCGCAACTGATCAATCAAGGATCTGGATGAGGTTGGTGCGATCACGCGGTCGCGGCCCAAGGACATGAAATTGCAGCCCAAAGCCATGGTGTCGCGGAACGGAACGTCGATGATCTCATGCCCCTTGGCGCGCAACCAGTCGACAATGCCCGGCTCGGTGCAATCAAGGCACACGGCGGTCAGCTTTTCGGCAATCGGCACCACCATCAGATCAATATGCACATAATATTCGTCAATAAAGGCCAGCCGCACCTCCCAGCCCTCGGCTTCAAACCAGCCTTGCACCTGCCGCGCGCCCTCTTCCTGGGTGCGCGCGCCGCCGCAGCCGATCAAGACGCAGCCGTCTTCGATCACGTTGAAATCGCCACCCTCAAAGGTGCCCGCTGTCACCATGTCATAAATCGGGATGCCCAACTGTTCATAGCTGCGGATCGCCGCGTAATTCTCGCCGCGTCGCCACCACTGCGCCATTGCGGTGATGATGGCCCCGTAAGGCGTCATCACCGAGGAATCACGGGCATAAACCTGCATCGGCAGCTCGCTTTGCGGGGTGTGCATATGCACTTTGACGCCGAAATGCTGATAGGCCGAGACCAGTTCGGCGTGCTGCGCCTGCGCCACCTGAATGTTGCAGGGTGCCTCGCGCAGGTGTTTGCGCGACAGGCTTGATGTCGACAGATGCCGCAGATGCGCCGGCGATCCCAGCAGCACATCCACCAAGGGATCGGTCTCATTGGCAAAGCCCCAGCCCTTCAATCGCGGGGTGTTGCCGCCCGGTGAACGGCGTTGCAGGCTGAACGCATTCGCTTTGGTCAGATCAATCATCGGTTATTCCTTTCAGGCGCCGGGCATGGTGGAAGGTATCCACCAATCGCGCCCGCGCGCAGTGGTTACATATTCAGGCCAACGAAAATGGATCGGGGGCGCATAGTCGCACAAAGGCGGGCACCAATGCGTGCCACCCACCCCGCCGCCAGTGCGTTCGTTGAATTCGGCCATGGCCGCATCACGGGCGGATTTATCCTCCAACAGGCGCAAGGCCGACAATGCCAGAACCTTGGCAGCCGTCCGCACCATTGGATCAATCGTCGCCGGTATGCCGCCCAAGGCGTTCATAACCCAGGCCGGATAAGCCCCCCCAGCGGATTTCAATGCCGGGCGCGCGATGTAGAAACGCGCCGTCGGCGTGTGCCAGGTCATATCGGTGTAATCATCCGAGGTCGAATTAAGCTGCGACGGCGGCAGATCGTGGCGCAAAATCGCCTCGGCCTCGATCGGCGCAATCAAGCGACTGCACTCCTCCAAAAACGGCTCGGCCATCGGCTCCATCCCCAGATTGCGCTGAATTTCTTGCGCAACACCAACCGCCTCGGCCCCCCAAACCGGCGCGCCAACCGCTTGCAACGCCTGCCAAACCGTTCCGGCAATGGCGTGATTGGCCAGACCGTGGCGCGATTTGCACACCCAATGGCGCTCATACCGGCAGCCCGTCAAAGCCGCCGCTGCCGCCGCATTCCGGTCCAGCACCGCCGTGATCTGCTCGGCCATCGCCAGTGTCGGCACCCGCATCATATATTGAATCTCGGCCAGACCCGCTGGCAGATTATCCGCCGTCGCCTGCCCCGCCGTCAGAATCGCCTCGGAAATCGACCAGCCGCCCTGATGCGGCAGCATCGCCTCGCGCAGCAGCTTTGAGGTTTGATACATCAGCACCAACGCATCATTGGCCCCCGGCGCGCGCACCGCCGAATGGGATTGCGGGATCGGCGCGCCGTCCGCTGCCCCCCAGCCTTCAGGCGCATCGCAGATAAAGCGGTAGATCATCGAATACCCCGCCCCACAGTGCGTATCCCAGCGCACCGTGTTGCACATCGGCAGCATGTAGAACGGATGGAATGACAGCATCGCCGCCAGCCCATCATAATAGCCCTTGGCCGCGTGAATGGGCTTTGATCCGCGCACCTTTTCCGCAGGCTCGCCCATGAACCGCAAGCCGCCGCGGATACCATGCTTCTCCATCGCCGCTTTCGTCGCAAGCAGCCCGCCCAGCCCCGACATGCCAAGTCCCGAATGCGGATCGGTATGCCCGCCCGCCTGAAATCCCAAGCCCTCACGCGGTTCGCGTCGGGTTGACGCCGCCTGACAATTGCCCGGCACCGCATCATATTCGGCGTAAAGCCCGATGATCGGCATCTCGCCCAACCCCACCTCATTGCGCCATTCGGCGCAAAAGGCGGTCGGCATCCCGCCAGAGCCTTCCTCAACGCTAAACCCTTCGCCGCGCAGGGTTTTCATATACCAGGCGACAGATTGATACTCGCGCCACGCCGTCTCGGCATAACCGAATATGCGTGCGCAGCCTTCGGACAGGAACGCCGCGCGCTCATCCACATGAGCAACAGCCAGGGACTGGGCGGCACTGAGCTTCATTGCACTCTCCATTTTTCAGGCAGTAAGCGACAGGGCATCGCGCAAAAAAAGTGAAACCTTTTCTTGATGTATGTGAATCATTTTCACCAAATGACAAAATCCCCCCCTATGCTTGTCCCCATGGATCAAGAGTAGCAACAATGCGGATACCCTCAACTCAAGCCATGCGCGCGCTGGAAAGTTTCGCACGCCTTGGCTCGGTCTGGCAGGCGGC
>JAGPBG010000057.1 GCA_018063485.1 Cypionkella sp. | reverse complement strand
GGCGTTTGCGACAAATGCGGCGGCACCGAGTTCAAACGTCGGGCCGACGACAACGCCGAAACGGTGCGTGACAGGTTGACCGCCTATCACGCCCAAACGGCTCCGCTGATCACCTATTACGATGGCAAAGGGGTTCTGGAACGCGTGAATGCGATGGGTGACATTGCAGACATCCGCTCACATCTTGGCACCTTGGTTGGCGGGGTATCAGCGGACTGAAGACGGCTTTGTGCCCCCCACAGAATGGGGCACAGGGGAAGGGAAACACAATAGGGAGTAGCAACACATGGCGGACAGAACATCGTCCAACGCCTATTGGGCAGCAAACATCCGGATCATCCTGATTTCACTGGCGATCTGGTTTTTTTGCTCGTTCGGAATGGGCATCATTCTTCGTCCTGCCCTGTCGGGCATACATATCGGGGGGGCCGATCTTGGCTTCTGGATGGCCCAGAACGGGTCGATCTACGTCTTCTTGGTTTTGATCTTCGTCTACGCTTGGCGGATGAACAAACTCGACAAAGAATTCGGCGTGGAAGAGTAAGGGAGCGACAGGATAATGGATCAATTTACCCTAAACCTGATTGTGGTTGGCTTTACCTTTGCCATCTACATCGGGATCGCCATTTGGGCCCGTGCGGGTTCAACGGCCGAGTTCTATGCCGCAGGCCGGGGCGTACACCCTGTGCTCAACGGCATGGCGACGGGCGCAGACTGGATGTCGGCGGCCTCGTTCATTTCGATGGCGGGCATCATCGCCATGTCGACAGCGGGTGGCTATCAGCAATCGGCCTACCTGATGGGTTGGACCGGTGGCTATGTCCTGCTGGCCCTGCTGCTTGCGCCCTATCTGCGCAAATTCGGCAAGTTCACTGTGCCCGAATTCATTGGTGACCGGTTCTATTCCGGCGGTGCGCGTCTTGTTGCCGTGGTCTGCCTGATCGTGATCTCGGTGACCTATGTGATCGGCCAGATGCGCGGCGTTGGCGTGACCTTCTCGCGCTTTTTGGAAGTGTCCACCGACACCGGCCTCTACATCGGCGCGGCGATCGTCTTTGCCTATGCCGTTTTGGGTGGAATGAAAGGCATCACCTACACGCAGGTGGCCCAGTATATCGTGCTGATCATCGCCTATACCGTCCCCGCCGTCTTCATCTCGCTGTCGCTGACCGGCTCTTTCCTGCCACAGCTTGGCCTGATCGGCGGCTATGCACCAAGTGGCGGCTCGCTCTCGATGCTGGCTAAACTGGATGCCGTGACCACCGAGTTGGGCTTCAAGGCCTATACTTCGAACACAACAAACATGTTCGATATGGTTCTTTTCACCATGTCGCTGATGATCGGCACCGCCGGTCTGCCCCATGTCATCATCCGCTTCTTCACTGTTCCCAAGGTGGCGGATGCGCGCTCGTCCGCTGGCTGGGCGCTGGTGTTCATCGCGCTTTTGTACACCGTGGCTCCGGCTGTCGGTTCGATGGCGCGTCTGAACCTGACCACGACCATGTGGCCCTCGGCGCTGACCGGCAATGCGCTGGACGGCGATGCAGTCGCAATGACCGAATTCGACAGCAATCCCCGACTTACCTGGATCAAGACCTGGGAAAAAACCGGCCTGCTCGACATGAAAGACCTGAATGGCGATGGCAAGATCCAGTATTTCTCCGAACCCAAAGCGGTGACCGAGGCCAACAAAGCCGCGGCCGCAGCGAAAACGGCTTTGGTTGATGCCCGCACCGCGGCCGGTCTGCCCGAAGCCGCCGATCTGATGGCTGCTGATGCTGTCATGGTCAATGGGGCTGCTGATGCCGCCCTTACCGACCTGCAAACCAAAGCCGCCGAAGCTGCCGCCGCTCAGGCAACGGCTTGGGGCGAGGCCAAATTCGGCGGCAAGTCGATGGCCGAGCGTGGCTGGGTTGGCAACGAAGTGACCAAGGTGGACAACGATATCATGGTTCTTGCGAACCCTGAGATTGCTGGCCTGCCCGGTTGGGTTGTGGCTTTGGTTGCCGCGGGCGCCTTGGCTGCGGCACTTTCCACGGCGGCAGGTCTTTTGCTGGCGATATCTTCTGCCATCAGCCATGACCTGATCAAAGGCTCGATCAATCCGAACATTTCGGAAAAGGGCGAGCTGTTGGCCGCGCGCGTGGCCATGGGCTTTGCCATTCTGGTGGCAACCTATCTTGGTCTGAACCCGCCCGGCTTTGCCGCGCAGGTGGTGGCTCTGGCCTTCGGTCTGGCCGCAGCGACGATCTTCCCGGTGCTGATGATGGGGATTTTCTCCAAACGCATCAACAAGGAAGGCGCGATTGCGGGTATGCTTGTGGGCCTTGTGTTCACCTCGGTCTACATCTTCCTCTACAAGGGCTGGTTCTTTGTTCCGGGCACCAATACCTACCCGGACACCGCTGCCAACTACTTCTTCGGCATCTCGCCGCTGTCGATCGGGGCTGTGGGCGCTGTGCTGAACTTTGTGTCGGCCTATGTGGTCTCGTCGATCACCAAAGCACCGCCGCAACATGTGGTTGATCTGGTGGAATCCATCCGCGTGCCGAAAGGTGCCGGAGCCGCTACCGCCCACTAAACCCCTTGGCGCGCCTCTCATCTTGGGAGGCGCGCCATTCTGTTTGCCGGGGACGAAAATGGACGATCTGCCCGCCCTTATCGGATTTCTGGAATCCGTTCACCCCTATGACAGCCTGCCGCATGACGAGCTGGCGCGTGTCGCCAGCTTGTTTCGCCGCAGTGACCTGCCCGCCGAGACGCTGATCTACACCATCGGTGCCACGCTAGAAGGCCTTTATCTGATCCAAAGCGGCGAGATCTCGATCCTTGACGCCAGCGGTGCGCAAGTGTCTGCCCTGGGTCCGCGCAATTCCTTTGGCGAGCGCGGGTTGCTGCGCGACGGGCTTGCCGCCTCATCGGCGCAAACTGTCACCCCGACCACCCTCTTGATGCTGCCCGCCGCCAGTTTTCGCAACCTGATCGCTGACAACCCCGCCTTTGACCGGTTCTTCAACCGGGGCCGGTCCGCCGATACCCGCAACGCCGAACTCGCGGTGCAAACCGTGGGCGAATTGATGAGCCGTCACCCCCTGACCTGCCCACCCGACGCCACCGCCCAGACCGCCGCCATCCAGATGCGCGACGCCCATATCTCCAGCCTTGGCGTGGTCGAGGCTGGCAAATTCATCGGGATCATCACCACCCGCGATCTGACCGGCCGTGTGTTGGCCGACGGACTGCCCGCTGATACGCCGATTGCCCAGGTGATGACCGCCAATCCGATCAGCCTGCCGCCACAGGCTCTTGGCTCGGATGTGCTGCAACTGATGCTGGAAAAGGGCATCGGCCATTTGCCGGTGGTCGAAAACGGGCGGCTGATGGGCATGGTCACCCAAACCGACATCACCCGCTATCAGGCCACCTCATCAGCGCAACTGATGCAGGATCTGGTGCAGGCCGATACCGCCGCCGCCATGGCGCTGGTCACCCGCCGCATCCCGCAACTGCTGGTGCAACTGGTTGGCAGCAACACCGCGCATCAGGTCACCACACGGCTGATCACCGATATCGCCGATACCGTCACCCGCCGCCTGCTGACACTGGCCAAGACGCAATTGGGTGTGGCCCCTGTGCGCTATCTGTGGCTGGCTTGCGGATCACAAGGGCGGCAGGAACAGACCGGCGTTTCCGACCAGGACAATTGCCTGATCATCGACGATACAGCCACCGCTGCAGATATGGAGTATTTCGCGGCCTTGGCGAAATTCGTGTCCGACGGGCTGGATCACTGCGGCTATTTTTACTGCCCCGGCAATATGATGGCGACCAATCCACAATGGTGCCAACGCCTGATCACATGGCAGGGCTATTTCCACAAATGGATCGCCACCCCTGATCCGATGGCGCAAATGCTGGCTTCGGTGATGTTCGATCTACGCCCGATCGGCGGCGACAGCAGCCTGTTCACCGCCCTGCAAACCGAAACGCTGGAGAATGCTGCCGCCAATTCGATCTTTGTGGCGCATATGGTGGCAAATTCCCTCACCCATACCCCACCCCTTGGCCTGCTGCGCGGCTTTGCCACCTTTTGGTCGGGTGAGCATAAAAACCAGATTGATCTGAAACATAACGGCGTGGTGCCGGTGACTGACCTGGGGCGCGTCTACGCGCTGATCGGGAAATTACCCGCCGCAAACACCCGTGCCCGCCTGCAAGGGGCCGATGGTTCGGGCGTGATCTCGCCTTCCGGCGCGCGCGATCTGATCGACGCCTATGACATGATCGCCGAAACGAGACTGGAACATCAGGCCCGCCAAATTCGCAGCGGCGCCAAGCCTACGAATTTCATGGCCCCGTCTGATCTCTCGGATTTCGATCGTACCAACCTGCGCGACGCATTTGTCGTGGTGCGCACCATGCAATCCGCCGTGGGCTCTGCCCGTGGTGCCAGAACATGAAAGGCCCAATATGTGGCTTGAACTGATCGCCATGATCGTTGCCGGTGTCGGAGTTGCCGGGGTCATCATGACCCTGCGCTTTTTCACCAAAGGAAAACTTCCCGGCTGGACCGTTCCCGCGGCCATCGGTGCAGGCATGATCGTCTTTTCGGTCTGGAACGAATATTCATGGTTCCCCCGCGTGACCGCTGTGCTGCCGCCCGAGGTGACCGTCGTTTCCGCCCCCGATGAAACTCAGGTCTGGCGGCCATGGTCGTATCTGTTCCCGATCCATCTGCGCTTTGTTGCCTTTGATGGCACCACGCTGAAAATGGCCGGAGGCGACAGCGCTTTGCGTCAGGCCGAGGCGATGGTGGTGCAACGCTGGGGCAAAACCCTGCGTATCCCCATGGCCTTTGATTGCGCCAAGGGGATGCAGGCCGTGCTGGTCGATGGCGCGGCACTGGCCGCCGATGGCACGCTTTCCGCCGCCACATGGCAGGCGGCACCCGCAGATGATCCAATGCAAAAGGCTGCATGCAAGGAGCAGTGACATGTCTGACGCCCAGCGCAAAAGCCGTATTCTGGTGGTCGAGGATGAGGACAACATCGCGCTGGCGCTGGATTACCTGTTGACGCGCGAGGGCTATGAGCATGACCGCATCGCCAACGGCGGCGACGCGATAGAGCGCATCCGCACCTCGCGCCCCGATCTTGTGTTGCTTGATGTGATGCTGCCCGAGGTTTCGGGCTATGAGATCTGCCAGACCATGCGCATGGACCCCGCGCTGGCGGATGTGAAAATCCTGATGATGACGGCGCGCGGTTCGGCGATCGAGCGGCGCAAGGGGTTGGCGCTGGGGGCGGATGGCTTCATCTCGAAACCCTTCGAATTGAAGGAGTTGCGCGACGAGGTGCGCCGCCTGCTGGCCGAGGGGGTGTAGGGTGCTGCGGTCCCTGTCCCTGCGGCTGCGGATATTCTTGTTTTTTGCCGCCCTTGCCCTTGGGGCCTTGGCCCTGCTGGTGCTGGGCCTCGCATTTGGCTATCGCCACGCCGGCACCCCAGAAAGTGCGCCGGGCTTTGTGCAGGCCGGGGCCTTGGCAGGCTTTGCCATTCTGGGGCTGGTGGCATGGGTCTGGTTCCTGTTCGATGCAAACGTCGCCAAACCGATTGATCAGCTTTCGGGTGCGCTGCGCGCCCGCGCTCATGGCGGGGTGGATGCACAGCTGGACACCGCCATCGCCCGCTATCTGGGCGATCTGGCACCCGCAGCGGCGGCCGCGGCCGCATCCTTGGCCGAAACCCGCTCTGCGCTGACCGAATCCGTTGCCCGCGAGACCGCCCGCCTCACTGGCGAGAAGGCCCGGTTGGAGGCTCTGCTGGCCGATGTGCCCTTGGGCGTGTTGCTCTGCTCGGCCGATCACCAACTTGTATTCTACAACGGCCAGGCCCTCGATCTGTTGCGTGCCGGAGAAGCCGCTGGTCTGGCCCGCACCCTGCTTGATTATCTGCACCAAGGCCCTTTGCTACACGCCTACAGCCGCCTTTTGGCCACCGGCGATGCCGAAGCCGCCTCGGACCTGCTTTGCACAACCAAACGCGATTCGCAGATGCTGGCGGCAAGGATGCGCCTTTTGGCCTTTGATGGCGACAGCACCCGCCCCGGCTATGTGCTTACCTTGCGTGATGTCACCGCCGATCTGAACGCCATCGCCCAGCGCGAATCGCTGATGGCCGAGGTATTCGCCCGCCTGCGCCGCCCTATCGCCAATCTCGCCACGCTCCTGGATGTGCTTCCGCAAGGCGAACCGCTCCCCGCCAGGGCCGACATTGCCTTGCGCCAGGAGGCTACGGCGCTTTCAGCCGCCCTGTCCGATCTGATGGCCAGCAACGAGGCCCAGCGCAGCGAGCACTGGCCGCTCGCCATCACCCGCGGCTCTGACCTGATCGACGGCCTGGTTGCAAGGCTGCAAACCGAGGGTCTCACCATCACCCATGCCGAGCCGCCCCCGATCTTGTTGCATTGCAACGGCTTTGAGATCGTCGGCCTGATCAACACGATCGCCCGCGATCTGGACCAGCCACTCCACCTGACGCTGACCGAAGACGACAGCGACGCCATGCTGCGGCTGGAATGGGCTGGCGCGCCACTGGGGCTTGCAACCCTCGACAACTGGCTCACCAGACCCATTGACCCGGCCACTCCCGATCTCAGCGCCCGCGTGGTGTTGACCCGCCATGCCACCGACATCTGGCCCGAAACTCATGGCCCGCGCCACAGCCTTTGTCTGCCGCTGCAAATGGCCCGCCGCTCGGGCAACCGCCCAAAGCCAGTGGCCCGCGCAGTGGTCTATGATTTCGACCTGTTGTCCAAGGCGCGCAACGACAAGGTCGCAGAACAGCGCCTGAAAGATCTGACTTATGTGGTTTTCGACACTGAAACCACCGGCCTCTTGCCCGATCAGGGCGATGAGATCGTCCAGATTGCCGCCGTCCGCATCGTGAACGGCAGACGGCTGCAAAGCGAGGTGTTCGACACGCTGGTCAACCCCCGGCGCTCAATCCCCGCCTCATCAACTGCCGTTCATGGCATCACCGGCGCAATGGTGGCCGACGCCCCCGAAATTACCGATGTCGCCCGCCGCTTTCACGCCTTTGCCGCCGGCGCGGTGCTGATCGCCCATAACGCGCCCTTCGATATGGAATTCCTTCGCCGCACCGAAGCAGCCACCGGCCTGCTTTTTGACAATCCGATCCTTGACACCGTCCTGTTGTCGGCGGTGGTTTACGGCCAACACGAAACCCACAGCCTTGACGCCCTGACTCACCGGCTGGGCATCACCATTGCCGAAGAAGCCCGACACACCGCGCTTGGCGATACTGTCGCCACAGCAGATGCTTTCCTGAAACTCTTGCCCATGTTGCAAGGCTTGGGTTTTGACACTTTCGGCGCGGTGCTGACCGAAGTGCGCCGTCATGGCAGGCTGCTCAAAGACCTGAACTGAGAGTCTTGCTGGTGCAAAACCGGTTAAAGCGCGTGGCGTTCAATCAGATACAAGTATTCACCTCGCCACCCGAACGCGTATGCAAAGCAATCGCTGTCTCGGGTGGCGAGGTGAATTCAATTCAACGCAGCGCGCATCAGCCGAATGGATCGACCGGATACCCAACACCCGTCATGCAAAGCCCATCTGGTGGCGACACCGGACCACAGGCCGTACGCGCGCGCGCGATCAGCGCCTCCGCCACCCGCTCGGGTGGCCAGGCTCCGGCACCCACCCGCTCCAAAGTGCCCACAATCGAGCGCACCTGATTGTGCAGAAAACTGCGCGCGCGCAAGGCAAAGCGGTACTCGACCCCGCCCGGATAGGGCCGTTCTGAAATGCTAATCTCATCCAGCGTCTTGACCGGGCTGGCTGCCTGACACCAGGTTGAGCGAAAAGTTGTGAAATCATGCTTGCCGATCAGATGAGCCGCCCCTTGCCGCATCGCCGTCACATCCAGCGGCATCATCACCCGCCAGACCTTGCCCTTGTCATGCGTGGCGGGCGCGCGCCTTGCCACCAGCCGAAACAGATAGCGCCGCTCGATCGCCGAAAACCGCGCGTGGAAGCTCTCTTCCACACGCGCCACCTGCAAAACCGCTACCGGATAGTCGCGCAAATGGGCATTCAGAGCGCCCATCAGCTTGCAGGCGTCCCACTCCTTGACCAGATCGCAATGCGCCACTTGTCCCGTCGCATGCACCCCCGCATCGGTGCGCCCGGCGGCGACAATGGTATGTGCCCCCGGCTCCAGCCGCGCCAAAGCCGCCTCGATCACGCCTTGCACAGTCAATTGACCACCCGCCTGGCGTTGCCAACCGTTGAAGGGCTGGCCGTCATATTCGATCAATAGCGCATATCTTGGCATGAGGCCTTTGCTATCCAATGCTGGCACTGCTGTCCATGGCCCCTACCAAATCCTTGCACCAGCCCCTATGTTCGGGGCGTAACTTAAAGGCGGCGCACGTTGTTTTCCAGTCTGACCGACAGCATCTCCCGCCAGATCGAAGGCACCATGGCTTCGGTCTCGGGGGCGTTCTTTGAACCCGTGCTGCGCCTGGGCGTCACCGGCCTGTCGCGTGCGGGCAAAACCGTGTTCATCACCGGGCTTGTCGCCAATCTTCTGGACCGGGGCCGGATGCCGCAATTGCGCGCCAATGCCCAAGGCCGGATCGAGGCGGTCTATCTGCAACCACAACCCGATGACACCTTGCCGCGCTTTGCCTATGAAGACCACCTTGCCGCCCTGACCGGCGACGATCCGCGCTGGCCGAATTCCACCCGTGCGGTGTCCGAATTGCGCCTGTCGTTCCGGGTCCGCCATCAGGGGTTTTTCGGCAAACTGGGCGGCCCGCAAACCGTGCATGTCGATATTGTTGATTATCCCGGCGAATGGCTGCTTGATCTGGCATTGATGGACAAGAGCTATGCCGAATGGTCCGAAGCCACCCTTGCACGCATCGACAAACGCGCCGAAGCCGCCGCTTTCATGGCGCTTGCCCGTGCCGAGGATGGCGCGCTGCGGCTAGAGGAACCCAAGGCCGCAGCCCTTGCCGCCGCTTTCACCGATTACCTTGTGGCCGCGCGTGCGGCGGGTTGGTCTGATTGCACACCGGGGCGGTTCTTGCTGCCCGGCGATCTGGCGGGCTCGCCGGTGCTGACATTCGCACCCTTGCCGCAGCCCGCCAACACCCCCCGCAACAGCCTCTGGCGCGAGATGCAGCGCCGCTTTGATGTCTATAAATCCAAGGTGGTGCAGCCGTTTTTCCGCGATCATTTTGCCAAGATTGACCGGCAGATTGTGCTGGTTGATGTCTTGGGCGCAATCCACCAGGGCCCCCGCGCCGTTGAGGATCTGCGCCGCACCATGGCCGAGGTGCTGTCGGCCTTTCGCCCCGGCCGCAATCGTTGGCTAAGCGGGCTTTTGGGTGGAAAACGGGTCGAGAAAATCCTCTTTGCCGCAACAAAGGCCGATCATCTGCATCAGGCACAGCACCCGGCTCTGACGGCGATCATGCAGGCGATGCTGCGTGAGGCGCAAAGCCGCGCCGATTTCGCCGGGGCCGAGACCATGGCGATTTCAATGGCCTCATTGCGCTGCACGGTCGAAGAGGAAATCATCCGCGACGGCAGCACCCTGCATGCCGTGCGCGGAAGGTTGTTGTCCAC
>JAGPBG010000418.1 GCA_018063485.1 Cypionkella sp. | reverse complement strand
GGATATGATCGTCCAGAACATCTCCGAGATCGAGGCGGGGGCGAAGGGGGCCACCACCGACATGACCTTCTCATGCCCGACCAATCAGGTGGCACGAGCGAAAAAGGCGATGGAAGACGCGGTGGCTGCGGGCACGATCAGTTATGACGATATTGTCGTCGATGCCGATGTGGCCAAGATTTCGGTCGTGGGTATCGGGATGCGCAGCCATGCCGGAGTTGCTGCCACGATGTTCAAGGCACTGTCTTTGGAGAACGTGAATATCAAGGTGATCTCGACCTCCGAAATCAAGATCTCGGTGCTGATCGACCGCAAGTATATGGAACTGGCCGTGCAAGCGCTGCATGACGCGTTTGGGCTGGATAAAGCCTGAACGCGGTCAGAGTTTGATATCATAGGTAAGCCAAGGCGTCTTGCTGGCCAACCTGTCATAAACGGCGCGGCCACGGTAATTGTCATCGGCAGTGATCCAGCGGATCACCGTCCAGCCACGTTCTTTGCCGATGGCTGCCAGCCGATTGATCAGCGCATCCGCCGCTCCGCTGCCGCGCGCGGCTGGGCTTACGAAAAGATCATCGAGATAGCCTCCGGTTGAGGCCGCCAGAGGCCGCGCAAAGGCGCGGAAATGGGCCAGTCCGATCAACGTGCCATCGGCAGCCACGGCCACCAGACCTTCGGATTGCTGGGCCGGATCGTGCAGCCATGACCAAACCCGATCCCGCATTTCAGGGGTTTGGGTGGTTTTGTAAAACGCCGCATAGCCTTGATATAGCACATCCCATTCGGCGCGATCTGCCGGTTGAACGGAGCGGATGGTGATGACGGCGGACATGTTGAGGCCTTGTGCTGTGGGCTGATAAAAAAATCCTAGGCCAGATCGCGGGATCACGAAAGGGCAAACCTTGCACGCGCGCGATCTGCCTGCAACGAATCGCCAGAACTGCAACGAATGGCCAGAACTGCGCCCAAAACCGGATGTTTACGCCAAACTGCGCGGAGTCAGGGCTTTCCCTACTCCCCTTTTCCACGGCGCTCGCCTATAGAGGGAGCAAGGATCGTGGGGGAATGATGACAGAACGCAGTGACAGTGACAGCCGCAAGCTCTTGCGCCGTTTGCGCGATGTGCTGGCCAGTCCCGGCAAGGGGCAAGAGCGGCTGGACCGGATCACTGATCTGATCGCAGATTCGATGGGCACCGAAGTGTGCTCGATTTACCTATTCCGCGATGCCGATACGCTGGAATTATGCGCGACCCAAGGCTTGCGCAAATCTGCGGTGCATCAAACGCGGATGAAGCTGGGCGAGGGATTGGTGGGCCGTGTCGCACGTTCCGGTCTGCCGGTGAACACCGCCAATGCCCCGGCGGAAAAGGGTTTCCGGTTTATGCCCGAAACCGGAGAGGAACTGTTTTCCGCCTTCCTTGGGGTGCCGATCCAGCGCGTTGGCGAAAAGCTGGGCGTTGTGGTCGTGCAATCAAAAGACGCGCGGGCCTATTCGGAAGATGAGATTTACGCGCTGGAAGTGGTGGCCATGGTCTTGGCCGAGATGACAGAATTGGGTGCCTTTGCCGGCGATGGCGGCATGGCAGCGCGGCACAAGCAACCGGTGATGTTTCGAGGTGCCTCAGGGCAGGAAGGTGCATCCGAGGGCCGGGTCTGGTTGCATGAGCCGCGGGTGGTGGTGACTAACCCGGTGGCCGATGATCCCCTGACCGAGATCGAACGCATCCGTGAGGCGGTGGGAGTGTTGCGGGTATCGGTAGATGATCTTTTGGCAGCGGAAAGCCTTGATAAGGATCAGAAAGCCGTGCTTGAGGCCTATCGGATGTTTGCTCATTCGCGCGGCTGGTTGAAGCGGATGGAAGAAGACATCGCGTCGGGCCTGTCAGCCGAGGCGGCGGTGCAAAAAGAGCAATCGACGGCGCGGGCGCGGCTGGAGCAGGTGCCAGACGCCTATTTGCGCGAGCGGCTGCATGATCTGGATGATCTGTCGAACCGCTTGCTGCGGATATTGACTGGCCAAGGCAAGGATACCGGGGCGATGATGCCGGAAAATCCGGTGCTGGTCGCGCGCAATATCGGGCCTGCGGAATTGCTGGAATACGGCAAACGGCTAAAGGGTGTGGTGCTGGAGGAAGGCTCTGTCGGCAGCCATGCCGCGATTGTGGCGCGCGCACTGTCGATCCCGATGGTGATTCATGCGGTGCGCATCACCAATGAAGCGTTGAACGGCGATGCAATTCTGGTTGATGGCGATCAGGGCATTGCCCATCTGCGCCCCGAAGAAACCGTGGCACGCTCGTTCCGAGACAAGATCGCCATGCAGACCGAGGCGCAAAAGCGTTATGCCAGCTTGCGCGATCTGCCCGCCACCACGCGCGACGGGGTGACGCTGACCTTGCAGATGAACGCGGGGCTGATGGCGGATTTGCCCAGCCTTGAGGGGTCGGGCGCGGCGGGCGTGGGGCTGTTTCGCACCGAATTGCAATTCCTGATCCGCAACCAGATGCCGCGCCGCGAAGAGTTGGCCGCGCTTTATTCGCGGGTGATGGATGCGGCCAAGGGGCGGCCGGTGGCATTTCGCACGCTGGATATCGGGTCCGACAAGGTGCTGACCTATATGAAACCGCAAGACGAGCCGAACCCCGCGATGGGCTGGCGCGCAATCCGGGTGGGGCTGGACAAGCCCGGTGTTTTGCGGATGCAGTTGCAGGCGCTGATAAGGGCGGCCAAGGGGCGGCCGCTGTCGGTGATGTTTCCGTTCATTTCGGAATTCACTGAATTCACCGAA
>JAGPBG010000417.1 GCA_018063485.1 Cypionkella sp. | reverse complement strand
AGCGACACATCGGCCCAATCCTCCCCCGAGCTTTGGCTGACCAGAACTCCGCGTGAGATGGTCAGGCTTGGCGTGTCTTTGCGTGTCAGGTTCAGATCGTAGACCGGGCGCCAACTGGCGTTCTCGAAGTAATGGGTCAGGGTCAGATGCGCCCCGCCTGCCGCAGTGGATTGAAACGCTACCGACAGGGCGGTGAAGTTCTCATCGCGTTGCGACAGCGCCTCCTGGGCAGCCAGAGCCTTGGCGAGGGTTTCTTGGGCCAGTGTCACCCCCTTTTGAGCGGCGGGAAGATCGGCTTGTGCGGCAAGGGCTGTCTGGCGCGCGGTGAGGGTTTGCGTGCCGACCATCTGAGCAATACCCTGGAGCGCTTCAACCGTCAGGTTGCCACCTTCGGCTTTGATACCTTTCAGAAAGGCCGTTTGAGCCTCGGCGGATTCAACGCGGGCGTTGATGGCGTCGATCGCGGTTTGGGCAGTGGCGAGTTGAAGGGTGGCGGCTTCCACCCCGGCTTTGGCGGCGACAAGGGCGGGGTTAGTGGCCTCATCGCGTGGCGGAAGGCGGTCGTTGCGCAAGGAAAACGCGCCAAGTTGCAGATCGGGCGAGGCAAGGCGGATCAGGTCGGGCACGATCCCCGAGGGCAGATCGGCAATCAAGAGATCATGCGGGCCGGCAGGGGCGGTAAAGGTGATATCGCGGGTGACTTGCGCGCCTTCAGGGTAAAGGGTGACCGAGATGATCTTGCTGCTGGCAAGGATCTGATCTGCCATCACGGGTTGCGGCAGCAACAGGGCAACAAGGGCAAGGGCGCGCATGAAAATCCTCCGGTTGAATGGATGAAGAATAGCGGGTTCGCAAGGTGTGGCAAGTGGACATGCTCTTGTCGGCGAAAGGCTGTGCTGGCATGGTTCGCGCAATAAAAGGAGACGATCATGACCACAGCCAAAGACGCCCTGACTGCCACGACCGCCCTGCCGAAAGTGGTGCGGGGCAAGGGGAGTTACCTTTGGGATGCTGATGGCAAGCAATATATCGACGGGTCAGGCGGGCCAGCGGTGTATTGTCTGGGGCATGGCAACGCCGAGGTGAATGAGGCGATCATCCAGCAGTTGGGTGCAATTGCCCATGGCTACCGCTATAACTTCACCACCGATGCGCTGGAGGAATTGACCGAGATCATTCGCACCAATGCTGGCGGCACATTGCGCGAGATGGTTTTCGTCTCGGGCGGGTCAGAGGCCGTGGAAAGCTGTTTGAAGATTGCGCTGCAATATCAGACCGCCGTAGGCCAGAAATCGCGGCGGCGGTTCATTTCGCGGCAACGATCCTGGCATGGCAATACTTTGGGCGCATTAGGGGTTTCAGGCTTTGCCGAGCGGACGGTTGCCTATGAGGGGGCGTTTATCCCTTCGATCAAGGTGTCTGCGGTCAATGAATACCGCCCGCCTGCCGGGGCGGTTGCTGCGACCTGTGCCGCCGAGCTGGAGGCGGCGATTGTGGCGGCCGGGCCAGAGACGATAGCGGCGTTCATCTTTGAGCCAGTGGTGGGGGCGGCGGGGGGCTGTGTGCCAGCACCTGACGATTATGCGCGCCGCGTGCGTGAGATTTGCAGCCGTTATGGTGTGTTGATGATCTCTGACGAGGTGATGTGCGGGGCTGGGCGCACCGGGCCTTGGCGGGCATTGCAGCGCGATGGGGTAGAGCCGGATATCATGGCCGTCGCCAAAGGCCTGGCGGGGGGATATATGCCCTTGGGCGTGGCGGTTTGCACGTCGGCGGTGTGGGAGGCGATCCGGGCAGCAGACGGGGCGTTTGGCACCGGCCATACCTTCACCGGGCATACGGCCTCCTGTGCGGCGGGGGTGGCCGTGCAAAAGATCATCGCGCGCGAGGGGCTGCTGGCGCGGGTGGCGGGCAATGAGGCGCTGATCAAACAAGGGCTGGCAGATGCGTTGGCGGGAGTTGAGGCGCTGGGGGATATTCGCGGACGTGGGCATTTCATTGCGCTGGAACTGGTGGCGGACCGGGTCAGCAAGAAACCGTTTGCACCAGATCGCAAGCTGTTCATGAAAATCCGCGCGCAGGCGATGGCGAACGGATTGATCTGCTATCCGGTGGGGGGAAATGTCGATGGTGTGGCGGGGGACATCGTAATTCTCGCCCCGCCCTATAATGCCAGCGCCGATGAGTTGGGCGAGATTATCGACAAGACAGCGCGGTCGGTGCGCGGGGTGCTGGTGGCAGAGGGGTTGGCCTGACCCGACAAATTTCTGCCGTATTGCTGAACTAGCGCAAACGTGACGACCATGCTGCGCAAATTCGCATTAGCGTTTGGTCATGCGATCGGGAGTATGGCCATGCCGCATCTGATCATCGGTGTTCTTGTCAGCCTGTTTTGCTTTTTCACCATGTCGCCCGATATGGTGACGGCAGAAGGAATTGCCGATGGCAACAGCGAAACCGAAGGGGGGGAAGGTGAGGCAAGGGGGAGAGTTGCCGCCGGGGATTTCACCGCTGCTTGGCGATTCCTGAGCCGCTGACAGTTGATCAACCCGGCACATGTGGGCGCGCTGACAAATCAGGCGGGCATGGCACGGGCCTTGTCCGCGTGAAAAGAAAAACCCCGCCGAAGCGGGGTTTCATCAGAGTGATCAGCCTTTTTTCAAGCAGCGATTTCCCAGAACCTCGGCAATCTGAACAGCGTTCAGCGCCGCACCCTTGCGCAGGTTGTCCGAGACGCACCACAGGTTCAGCCCGTTATCAATCGTGCTGTCCTGGCGGATGCGGCTGATGTAGGTGG
>JAGPBG010000416.1 GCA_018063485.1 Cypionkella sp. | reverse complement strand
GGGCGGTCGAAGAAGGAAAACACCGTGATGATGCGGTTGGTGTTGCCCTGAACCGGGGTGACGCGGTGGGCGGTGTTCTTGCCGCGAAACACGTTGAGCGTGCCGGGGACGAGGGTGATGGATTGCAACTCGGGGTCTTGGCCTTGCAGCAGGCGGGCGACGCCATCGTAATTGGGATCGGAATCGCTGCGCAGGTCGGTGCGGTATTCGAAGGCGCCGCCTTGGTCGGGGGCCTGCAACAGCAGCGTGGTGGTGAATTCCGAGCGGTCGAAATGCCAGTTCAGCGCCTCGCCCTCGCGGTAGGTCATGGCGTTCACGGCGGCGAGTTTGTCGGCCATGGTGTAAAGGCGATCCTTGCCCATGGAGGCGGCAAGGAAGGTGGCGAAATGCGGCCAGTCGTAAAGCGCGCGCACCACGCCGCCGATCTGGTCGGCGCAAAGGGTGTGGCTCTTGGTTTCGCGCAGCGCAAGGGCGGGGTGATCAGGGGCAAGGCCGTCGACTTCCTTGCGAAAATAGATGTTGTGCTTGCGGGCGTGGGTGAAGGCCTCGGTCTCGAACCGCGGGGTGAGTTCGGAAATGGCGCTGGCGATGGCCGTGGGGCGCATCAGACCGGGCAGGTTGAACATGCCGTCCCGAGCCAGATCAGCACGGGCACTGTCGACCATGGCCTGCCATTCAGGCGTGCCGGGGCGATCAAGCGGGTAGCGGTCAAGGTCTAGGATATGCTGCATGAGAGACTCCTGTTTGTTGACGCAGGATGGGGCCGAAGTTGCGATCTTGCAACAAGATGAATTATCGGGCAGCATAAGAAAAACCATAGGCTGGACATGGCGGAATTCCCCCCTTTGAACGCAATGCGGGCCTTTGAAGTGGCGGCCCGCGCGGGCAGTTTTGTGCAGGCCGGGGCCGAATTGGGGGTGACGGCGGCGGCGGTGAGCCAGCAGGTCAAGGGGCTGGAGGACTACCTTGGCAAGCGGCTGTTCCTGCGGCAGGGCAACCGGATCGTGCTGACGGATGCCGGGCGCTCGATCTATCCGCGGCTGGAACAGGCGCTTGGTGAGATTTCGGCGGTGGCGGGGGAATTGCGGCAGGGGCCGAGCCGGGCGCGGCTGGTGATCTCGGTGCTGCCGTCGCTGTCGGAATTGTGGCTGATCCCGAAGCTGGCGGGGTTCGAAGCGGCGGTTGAGGTGCGGGTAGAGGATGATCCGGTGGTGCTGGCGCGTGACGGGATTGATCTGCGGGTGACTTACGGCGCACATTATTACCCCGATCATTCGGTGGTGCCGCTGTTCAGTGATTGCCTGATCCCGATTGCAGCACCAGGGCGGTTTGGCGGTTTTCCCGATATCGACGAGCGCAATTTCATCCACACCGATTGGGGCCCGGCCTATGCGACGCAGCCGTCCTGGGCGGTGTGGTGGCGCGAGCTGGGGCGCAGTGGCCCAAATCCGGGGCTGGGCTTGCGGGTGGGGCTATCGAGCATGGCGGTGACGGCGGCGCGCGAGGGATTGGGCGTGGCATTGGTGCCGCGGGCGATAGCTGAGCGCGATCTGGAGGCGGGGCGCCTGGTTCAACTCCCGGGGCCGGTGTTGCCGATGCCCTGGGACTATGTGCTGGTTTATCCCAATGCGCTGTCACGCAGGCGAAGCCTGATGGCGCTGGTGGCGCATCTGCGAAGCGGGCTTTAGCCCCCGGTGTGCGACATATGCCTTGTCATCTGGCCCGCGACTTTCTGGCGGGTATAGTCGAAATCATGGCCCTTGGGTTTGCGGGCGATGGCGCTGCGGATTGCCTGTTCCAGCGCGGTATCATCAAGGCTGGCGCGCAGGGGGCTGCGCAGGTCGGCCATGTCTTCCTGGCCAAGGCACATGTAAAGCTCGCCGGTGCAGGTCAGCCGGACGCGGTTGCAGCTTTCGCAGAAATTATGGGTCAGCGGGGTGATGAAGCCGACGCGCTGGCCGGTCTCTTCGATCCTGACATAGCGCGCCGGGCCGCCGGTGCTGTCAGGCAGATCGGTCAGGGTAAGGCGTTCGGCCAGACTGGCGCGCAGATCTTTCAGCGGCCAATATTGATCCAGCCGCTGCGCCTCGCCCATATCGCCCATCGGCATGACCTCGATGAAGGTCAGATCATTGCCTTCTTTCGCGCACCATTCCAGCAGGGAGAAAAGCTCGTTTTCATTGAAGCCTTTGAGGGCTACTGCGTTGATTTTCACCTTGAGGCCGGCTTCCTTGGCGGCTTCGATCCCGTCCAGAACCTGCGGCAGGCGGCCCCAGCGGGTGATTTCGGCAAATTTCGCCGGATCAAGCGTATCGAGCGAGACATTGATGCGCTTTACCCCACATGCGGCCAACTCGCCCGCATATTTGCGCAGTTGCGAGCCGTTGGTGGTGAGGGTGAGTTCGCGCAAAGCACCCGATTGCAGGTGCCGCGCCATGGCGTTGAAGAATGTCATGATGCCCTTGCGCACCAAGGGCTCGCCGCCGGTGATGCGCAGCTTTTGCACACCCATATGCACGAATGCAGTGCAAAGCCGGTCGAGTTCCTCAAGCGTCAGCAATTCTGCCTTGGGCAGAAACGTCATATGCTCGGTCATGCAGTAGGAACAGCGAAAATCGCAACGGTCGGTGACCGATACGCGCAGATAGGAAATCGCGCGGGCAAACGGGTCGATCAGCGGGGCGGAATTATGCGTGCTCATGGCATGTAATCTAGACCTGTTGGCGGGCAGTGACAAGGGCTGTCGACCAAAGGCTTGCCGTGGGGGTTAGGGGTGGGTATGGTTTTGCAATGAAGCCGATGAT
>JAGPBG010000056.1 GCA_018063485.1 Cypionkella sp. | reverse complement strand
CTCCATCGCCCCGGCCTCCAGTTGGCCCATCGGGGTCTGTGCGGTGATCGGGCCATCAGAGCGGGCAGAGGTGCGGTTCAGAGCCACGGTGAGTTCTGGCATTTGCACAACGTAACCGGTCGAGGTGGTCACTTCGACTTCTTGGCTCAACAGGACTTTGCCCCCGGCCTGGTCGATCTGGATTGACAGTGCGGCAAGCTGAGTTCTGGCACCATCCGCCGACAGCAGGACTCCGGTCACGCCACTCAGTTTCGCATTGCCGCCGGTTTCGGGCCGGGCTTCGGCGGCGCTGAAGGTTACATTGGTGCCGTCTTCGGTCATCCCGGAATAGGTCGCATCGGTCATGCGCGGCTCTCGCAGGCGGTCAGCCACATCGACGCTGGCGTAGGGAATGGCATCCTCTGGGTTGATCCGGCGCGAAAACAGAAACAGCGTTGACATCAGGGCCAGCGCAAGCAGGGGCAGCACCACTTTCAGAACCGTAACCAGTCTGGAATGAAGATTATCACGTTGAACGCGGGCCATCAGAGCAAGCCTGCCCGCAGGCAATCGTGAATGTGCAAGATGCCCAAGGCAGCAGCCGTTTCGGTTTGGGAGGCGACGAAAAGACAGGTGATCTTGCGCGCGTTCATCAGCGCCACGGCTTCTTCGGCAAGGGCTTCAGGGGAAATGGTGCGCGGTTGATGCGTCATTACTTGCCCTGCCGTCAACGCCAGCAACCCGTCCATGTTGCGGCGCAGGTCGCCGTCGGTGATGATACCGGTAAGGGCGCCCTCTTCGTCAATGACGCCAACCACGCCAAATCCTTTTTGACTGATGACCAAAAGCGCCTCGCCCATCGGGGCGGCGGTAAGGATCAGTGGAAGGTCAGTGTGCATCAGATCGCGCACTTTCAGCAGCTTCGCCCCCAGCTTGCCGCCGGGGTGGAACTGGTGGAAATGCTCGGACGTAAAGGCCCGATGTTCCATCAAGGCAATCGCCAAGGCATCGCCAAGCGCCAGTGTCATGGTGGTTGAGGTGGTCGGCACGATGCCGGTTTCGCAAGCCTCGGCCGCTGCCGGCAGCACAATTGCCAGATCAGATTGGCGCAAAAGCGTCGAGTCTGCCTTGCAAGACACGCCGATCAACGCAATGCCATAGCGACGGGAATGGGCGATAATATCAGCCAGCTCGGCAGTTTCGCCAGAGTTGGACAGGGCCAGCACCACATCTCCCCTTGCGATCATGCCCAGATCACCATGGCTGGCCTCGGCGGGGTGGACAAAATGCGCCGGTGTGCCGGTGCTGGCAAAAGTTGCCGCGATCTTGCGCGCGACATGGCCTGATTTGCCCATGCCGGTAACAATGACCCGGCCCTTGGCAACCATAATCATTTCCACCGCCTGGACAAAGCTGTCGCCCAAGGCAGCCCCCAGCAGGGCCAGCGCTTCGGCCTCGCGCGCGATAACCCGGCGACCGGTGGCCAGCAGGTCAGTGGTGGAAGAGGTCATTCGGCTCCTCCCATCCCAGCAGATCCAGTTCGGCGCGGGTGGGCAGGAAATCAAAACAGCGTTGCGCCAGATCAAGCCGGTTTTCGCGGATCAGAATCGCCTGAAGCGCGTCTTTCAGCTTGTGCAGATAAAGCACATCCGAGGCCGCATAATCGCGCTGGGCGTCAGTCAGTTTGGCAGAACCCCAATCCGAGGTTTGCTGGGCTTTCGAGACATCGACGCCTACGTAATCTTGCAGCAGGTATTTCAACCCATGCCGATCCGTATAGGTGCGGATCAGCTTCGAGGCGATCTTGGTGCACCACACCGGGGTGGTCGTCACGCCAAAGGCCCTGAGCATTACGGCAATATCAAAGCGGCCAAAGTGGAACAGCTTGGTGACTGCCGGATCGGTCAGCAGCCGGGTCAGGTTTGGCGCTGTGGTCTGGCCCTTGGCAATCTGCACCAGATGCGCATTGCCGTCGCCTGACGACAGTTGCACCAGACACAGCCGGTCCCGGCGCGGATCAAGCCCCATGGTTTCGGTATCAATGGCAACAATCGGGCCAAGCGTCAGCCCATCCGGCAAGTCGTTCTGGTAGAGGTGGATCGTCAAGGGATGTTCCATCCATCAAGGGGTTTCCCGTCGATTAGCCCCCACACGGGGCAGGGTCAACTTCTCCAGCATCGGCAAGGCAAAAGAACGCATGTCTTGTTGTCACGCTCTGCCATTTGGGCGGCTGAGGACGAAAGCCGCCGCCGCAAGCAGACAGATTGCCTGCACGATCAGCACAGCGGTCGCAAATCCCATCATGACTGCCAGCAGCAAGGCGATTGCCATCATCGAAACGGCCATCAGCTTGTATTTCGGAGCAATTGCGCCGCTACTGTTCCAATCAGTGATCATCGGCCCGAAAATCGCGTTGTTTTGCAGACGCTTTTGAAATCTGGGTGCGCTTTTGCCAAAGGCGAGGGCTGCGAGGATAACAAAGGGCGTGGTCGGCAAAAGTGGCAAGACCACACCAATGATGCCCAGAGCCAGCGCGACCGTGCCAATGGCGAACCATACGACATTGCGTGCACTGAATCCGGCTCTGCCAATCATCTGGCTCAGGGGTTGCATTGTGGATCGCTTCAATTTGCCAGTCATGACCATAGCGCGGACCCGGGGCTGTGGCCATAGCCTTGGACGTGATCAGGGGCTTTGACCCAGGAATTGCCAAACAAGAAACCCCACAGCCGGCAAGCTGTGGGGTTTCTTTGGAATGGTGCCCAGAAGAGGACTCGAACCTCCACGTCTTGCAACACTGGTACCTGAAACCAGCGCGTCTACCAATTCCGCCATCTGGGCAGATGTCGTGGTGGCGATGTAGCCAAGGCCAATGGGGGAGTCAACGGGGAGAAGATGTCCAAAGTGGAAAATTCGTCGCGGTGATAGGCCTTGCTGGCAGGCGCTGTCAAAGTTATTCAGGGGTAACGGTAGAAATCCAAGGGTCATTCCAGATGAGCAAACTTGTCACGATCTACGGCGGGTCCGGATTTGTCGGTCGCTATATTGCCCGGCGAATGGCCAAAGCGGGCTGGCGCGTACGGGTGGCGGTGCGCCGTCCGAATGAGGCGCTGTTCGTGCGGCCCTATGGCGTGGTCGGGCAGGTGGAGCCGGTGTTGTGCAATATCCGCGATGACGCCTCGGTTGCTTTGGCGATGCAGGGGGCGGATGCGGTGGTGAACTGCGTTGGAACCTTTGACCGCGGCGGGCGCAATAATTTTGATGCCGTGCAAAATTCTGGTGCGGCGCGGATTGCGCGGCTGGCGGCACAGGCCGGGATTGGGGCCATGGTGCATATCTCGGCCATCGGGGCCGATGTGAACGGAGCCAGTCTTTATGCGCGATCCAAGGGCGCGGGCGAGGCCGCAGTGCTGGCCGCATTCCCCAGGGCGATGATCCTGCGGCCGTCGGTGATTTTCGGTGCCGAGGACGGATTCTTCAACCGCTTTGCCGGAATGGCGCGGATGGGGCCGATCTTGCCCTTGGTAGGGGGAAACACCCGGTTTCAGCCGGTCTATGTTGACGATGTGGCGCAGGCCGCGGTTGCAGGGATTACAGGGCAGGCCGTGGGTATCTACGAGCTTGGCGGTCCCGAGATTGACAGCCTGCGCGGATTGGTCAATCGAATGCTGGGCGTGATCCGGCGTCAGCGGCTGGTGATCAACCTGCCGTTCTTGGTCGGGTCGATCATGGGCGCTGTGCTGGATATTGGCTCTGCCATGACCCTGCGGCTGTTTCCGAACAAGATCCTGACCCGTGATCAGGTGGCCAGCCTGCGGTCGGACAATGTTGTGTCTGCCGGGGCCAAGACCTTGACCGATCTTGGGATTACCGCCACGCCGATGGCGGCCGTGATCGAAGAATACCTTTGGCCTTACCGCCCATCGGGCCAATATACGGCCATCAAGGAATCCGCCAAGAACCTACGAAGGGCCTGATCTTGGAAAATACTCTTATCGCAGGTATACTTGGCCTGCTTGAAGGTTTGACCGAGTTCATTCCGGTTTCTTCAACCGGACATCTTCTGCTGGCGGCGCATTTTCTGGGCTTTCAGGATGGTGGCAAGACTTTTGAGGTGGTGATCCAACTCGGCGCGATTCTGGCGCTGTTGGTGTTTTACTGGGCCAAGTTGTGGCAGGTGTTTTCTACAGCGCATCGTGACCCGGCCGCGATGCGATTCATCATTTCGGTGACACTGGCCTTTTTCCCGGCAATGGTGATTGGCGTTCTCGCGCATGATGTCATCAAGCGTGTGTTGTTTGAATCCCCGATGCTGATTTCGACCATGTTGATCCTTGGCGGCATCATCTTGCTGTTTGTGGATCGTATCGCGCCAGCGGTCGAGGTGGACGATGCCACCAAACTGTCCCTGCGCAAAGCGATGGCGATCGGGTTCATCCAATGTTTGGCGATGATCCCCGGTGTGTCGCGGTCAGGTGCCACGATTGTTGGTGCCAGGATGCTGGGTGTGGGCAAGCGGGCTTCGGCAGAGTTCTCGTTTTTCTTGTCGATGCCCACCATGGCCGGGGCTTTCGCCTATGATCTGTACAAGACCCGCCACGATCTCGATTTTTCGGCAATGACAGATATTGTCGTGGGCTTTGTTTTGGCCTTTGTCGCCGCAATTTTGGTGGTGCGCTGGTTGCTGAACTTTGTCTCGGCGCATGGCTATGCGGTGTTTGGCTGGTGGCGAATCATTGTGGGTGGGGTGGCGCTGGCGTTGCTCTTGGCGGGCAGGTGATCTTTTGGGTAATGCTTACTGACCTAAATTTAGAAATTACCCCAACATCACGCCCTTTTAGTCGAAAAAATGCGAATTTAGGTCAATCATACTGACTTTTATATTCTGAAATCGCAAAGTATCACTTCCGGGCGGACTATCCGGCAAGGAGTAGCTTTGATGGCAGTGCAAAAGATGCTGAAATTCGTGGCCTTGGGCAAAGAGATGCCCGAGAAGCGCGAAGCCACACAGCGCGGCGCGGATTTCGACGAAATCTATCGCCAGTTTGCCGCCGACAAAGCCACCGAGCAGGCGGGCCGGTGCAGCCAGTGCGGTGTGCCTTACTGTCAGTCGCACTGCCCCTTGCACAACAATATTCCCGACTGGCTGCGCCTGACCGCCGAAGGACGGTTGGAAGAGGCCTATGAGCTGTCGCAGGCCACCAATACCTTCCCCGAAATCTGCGGTCGCATTTGTCCGCAAGACCGCCTGTGTGAAGGCAATTGCGTGATCGAGCAAGCCGGCCATGGCACGGTGACGATTGGGGCGATCGAGAAGTATCTGACCGATACCGCTTGGGAGCGCGGTTGGGTCAAGCCGATCAAGGCGCGCAGCGAGCGGCTGGAATCGGTAGGGATCATCGGGGCCGGTCCGGGTGGGTTGGCGGCGGCCGATGTTCTGCGCCGGGCCGGGGTGCAGGTGACCATCTATGATCGCTATGATCGGGCGGGCGGCTTGATGACCTATGGCATTCCGGGTTTCAAACTGGAAAAGTCCGTTGTCATGCAGCGGATCGAGCAGCTTGAGGCGGCAGGGGTTCGCTTTGTGCCCAACTGCGCGGTGGGCGTGGATCTGACCTTTGAAGCGATCCGGGGAAGTCATGACGCGCTGCTGATCGCAACCGGAGTTTACAAGGCGCGCGATATTGATGCGCCCGGTGTGGGCGCGCGTGGCGTGGTCAAGGCGCTGGACTATCTGACCGCGTCGAACCGCAAGAATTTTGGTGACGATGTGCCAGATTTTGACGACGGCACGCTCAACGCCGAGGGCAAACGTGTGGTGGTGATCGGCGGCGGTGATACGGCGATGGACTGTGTGCGTACCGCCATTCGGCAGGGCGCACAAAGCGTCAAATGCCTTTATCGCCGGGATCGTGCCAATATGCCGGGCAGCCAGCGCGAGGTGCAAAATGCCGAGGAAGAGGGCGTCGCATTTGTCTGGCTGTCAGCCCCGAACGGCTTTACCGGCGGCACTGAAGTTGATGGTGTGATGGTGCGTAAGATGCGGCTGGGAGTGCCTGATGTCTCGGGCAGACAAGTGCCCGATGTGATCGAGGGTGCCGATTATATCGAGCCTGCCGATCTGGTCGTTCAGGCGCTGGGTTTCGAGCCGGAGGACTTGCCAACGCTTTGGGGCGTGCCGGAACTCGCGATCACGCGTTGGGGCACCATCAAGGCCGATTTCCGCAGCCATGCCACCAATCTGCCTGGGGTCTATGCCGCCGGAGATATTGTGCGGGGGGCAAGCCTTGTGGTCTGGGCAATCCGTGATGGGCGCGAAGCCGCCGATGCAATTTTGGAATACCTCTCACAACCCGCATCAGTTGCGGCGGAATGAGGCTATAGTCGAGCGATCCTTTTACCTGATTGGACGGAGACATTCATGACCAAAGCCCTGGCCTTGCCGTTTCTTTTGCTGACCACCCCCGCTCTTGCCGGCAGTTTCACGCCACCCGAGGGCTGCACCACCTTTCTGACGGTGCAATCGCGCGGCTGTTATGTGGCCAATTATTACCGTTGTGAGGCCGATACACCCGGCGATCAATGGCGCGCGGACTTTGACCAGCAGGGGCCATTCTATCTGTCGCGGATAGATTCTGAAACGCAATGGGTCGAGAGCTATGAATCCAACCCGACGGTGCGCCAGACGCTTGATCCTGACCCTGCCGATCCGGCCAGTTTCACCACTTTGCTGCAAACCGGGACCGATACATTTGATTTCGCGCTGACCAAGGACAATGGCGAGCATACGACCGTCAAAGGCTATGACAAGCTGACCGGGAAAACCATGATGATCGACGGGATCATGCTGGAACAGACCGAGTTTGATTATACGGAAACGGATGCTGCTGGAAACGTCCTGCGGCAATCCAGTGGCAACGAATACATCAAACGCGACTGGCGGAATTTCTTTTCCGGCACCTCGCAATGGATGCAACCGGATGGAACGTCCCTGCCGCTGGATGGCACTCCGGTGCAGTTCATTCTGCCCGGCGAAAAAGGTTTTGCAGCAACGCAGCCGCTTTTCCAATGCGATGCCGTGATGTCATCGGCCGACCCGAATACCCACCAATCATTTATACAGCCCGTCATCTTCAATCGCTGACACTCTCCCAAAGGAACTTGCCATGACCACTTATGACGCCGCATGGGTTGCCGCCGAAGAAGCCAAGCGCGCCTGGCTGGATGCGAATGGTTTGTATAGAACCGAAGACGAGCATTCGTCTTGCGGCGTGGGTCTGGTGGTGGCGATTTCCGGCAAGCCCAGCCGCAAGGTGGTGGAAAACGGCATCAACGCGCTGAAAGCGGTTTGGCATCGTGGGGCAGTGGATGCCGATGGCAAAACCGGCGATGGTGCGGGGATACATGTGCAGATTCCGGCCAAGTTCTTTTATGACCAGGTTCGGCGCACGGGCCATGAACCCGACATCAAAAAGCTTATCGCCGTGGGTCAGGTGTTCTTGCCCCGCACCGATTTCGGCGCACAGGAACGTTGCCGCACCATCGTGGAATCCGAAGTGCTGCGGATGGGGCATTACATCTATGGCTGGCGGCATGTTCCGGTCGAAACGTCGGTTCTGGGAGACAAGGCCAATGCGACAAGACCGGAGATCGAACAGATCCTGATCCGCTGTGAAAAGGACATTGATCAAGAACAATTCGAGCGCGAGCTTTACATCATCCGCCGCCGCATCGAAAAGGCAGCACTGGCAAGCCAGATTCAGGGCATGTATCTATGCAGCCTGTCGTGCAGGTCCATCATCTACAAGGGCATGATGCTGGCCGAGCAGGTTGCGGTGTTCTACCCCGACTTGATGGACGACCGCTTTGAGTCTGCCTTTGCAATCTACCACCAACGCTATTCCACCAACACCTTCCCGCAGTGGTGGCTGGCCCAACCTTTCCGCATGTTGGCCCATAACGGCGAGATCAACACGCTGAAGGGCAATATCAACTGGATGAAAAGCCATGAGATCCGCATGGCCTCGAACAACTTTGGTGACGCCGCCGAAGATATCAAACCGATCATTCCCGCAGGCACCTCGGATTCCGGCGCGCTGGATGCGGTGTTCGAGGCGCTGGTGCGCTCGGGTCGCAATGCTCCCTTGGCCAAGACCATGCTGGTGCCCGAAGCTTGGTCCAAGGCCACCACCGACATGAAAAAGGCATGGGCAGATATGTATGCCTATTGCAACTCGGTGATCGAGCCTTGGGACGGCCCGGCCGCCTTGGCGATGACCGATGGCCGTTGGGTTTGTGGCGGGCTGGATCGCAACGGGCTGCGGCCCATGCGCTATGTTGTCACCGGCGACGGGCTGCTGATCGCGGGGTCCGAAGCGGGTATGGTGCCGATTGATGAGACAACCGTGCGTGAAAAGGGGGCACTTGGGCCAGGGCAGATGATCGCCGTCGATATGACCAAGGGTAAACTATACCATGATGTCGAGCTCAAGGATATGCTGGCGGCAGCTCAGCCCTATGGCGAATGGATCGAGAAGATCATTGATCTGAACGCCCTGCTGCGCGATGTGCCGGAAAGCCCGATGTTCGATGGGGCAGATCTGCGCAAACGCCAGATTGCGGCTGGATACACGCTTGAGGAAATCGAGCAGGTGCTGGCCCCGATGGCCGAGGATGGCAAGGAAATGATCGCTTCGATGGGCGATGACACGCCCGCCGCCGTGCTCTCTTCGATATACCGTCCGTTGTCGCATTTCTTCCGGCAGAACTTCAGCCAAGTGACCAACCCGCCCATCGACAGCCTTCGCGAAGGCCGCGTGATGAGCCTGAAAACCCGTTTCGGCAACCTGCGCAACGTGTTGGACGAGAACAACGCCCAGAACGAGATTCTGGTGCTGGAAAGCCCCTTCCTTGCCAATTCGGAATTCGATGTCGTGGTGAACCGCTTCGGCGATCAGGTGGCATTTATCGACTGCACTTTCCCGGTCAATTCCGGCAATGACGCCCTGCGTCAGGGTCTGGAACGCATCCGCGCTGAGGCCGAAGATGCCGTGCGCTCGGGTGCGGGTCAGTTGGTGCTGACCGATCAGCATCAAGGCGCGGACAAGGTGGCGATGCCGATGATCCTTGCGACCTCGGCCGTGCATAGCGGGCTGACGCGCAAAGGGCTGCGGACGTTCTGTTCGATCAACGTGCGCTCGGCTGAGTGTATTGACCCCCACTATTTCGCCGTGCTGATCGGGGCGGGGGCAACCACCGTGAACGCCTATCTCGCGCAAGACACCGTGGCCGACCGTATCCGCCGCGGGCTTGTCGAAGGCAGTCTGGTCGATGCGATGCGTCGCTATGGCGATGCGGTGGACGCGGGCCTGTTGAAGATCATGTCCAAAATGGGCATTTCGGTGATTTCCTCCTATCGCGGCGGCTTGAATTTCGAGGCGGTAGGACTCTCACGCGCCATGGTGGCCGAATATTTCCCAGGTATGCAAAGCCGTATCTCGGGCATTGGCCTGCACGGCATCCAGCTAAAGGTGGAAGAAGTTCACGCCAAAGGCTGGCGCGGTGGCTCGGATGTGCTGCCGATTGGCGGCTTTTACAAGGCGCGCCGCTCGGGCGAAAAGCACGCTTGGGAAGCGCAGACGATGCATATGTTGCAATCGGCCTGTGATCGCGCCAGCTATGATCTGTGGAAGCAATTCTCGGCTGCAATGCGGGCCAATCCGCCAATCCATATCCGCGATC
>JAGPBG010000055.1 GCA_018063485.1 Cypionkella sp. | reverse complement strand
GCCCGGCCACCCCGATGTGATCTGCGCCTTTGGTCATGGCCATCTGGGCCTGACGCAATCGGCAGGCACCGCCGAAATCATTGCGGATCTGTTGACAGGCAAGACGCCTTCGATAGATCTCTCCCCGTTTTCCCCCGCCAGATTCACGAGACAATCATGACTCAATACACCTTCCCCTGCATTGACGGCCACACCTGCGGCAACCCGGTTCGCCTTGTGACAGGCGGCGCGCCGATGCTGCGCGGCGAAACCATGCTGGAGAAACGCGCACATTTTCTGGCTGAATTCGACTGGATCCGCACCGGCCTGATGTTCGAGCCGCGCGGCCATGATCAGATGTCAGGCTCGATTCTGTTCCCGCCAACGCGCGACGATTGCGATGTGGCGGTGCTGTTCATCGAGACCTCCGGTTGTTTGCCGATGTGCGGGCATGGCACCATCGGCACGGTGACGATTGCGCTGGAAAACGGGTTGATCCGTCCGGCCACACCCGGCATGTTGCGGCTTGATACGCCTGCGGGGCGGGTTGATGTGACCTACCGGCAGGAAGGGCGCTTTATCGAGGAAGTACGGCTGACAAACGTGCCGGGCTTTCTCCATTCCGAAGGGCTGACGGCCGAAGTGGAAGGCATGGGCGAGATTGTGGTCGATGTATCCTATGGCGGGAATTTCTATGCCATTGTCGATCCGCAAAAGAATTTCCGCGACATGGCCGATTATTCGGCGGGCGAGTTGGTGCATCTGGGCCGCAAGCTGCGCGATGCCTTGAACGCCAAATATGAATTCATCCACCCCGAGAAGCCTGCGATTTGCGGGCTGTCGCATATCTTGTGGACCGGGGCGCCGCGTGATCCGCAGGCGCATGGCCGCAATGCGGTGCTCTATGGCGACAAGGCGATTGACCGCTCGCCCTGTGGCACCGGCACCTCATCGCGGATGGCGCAATTGGCGGCCAAGGGCAAGCTGGCCGTCGGCGATGATTTTGTGCATGAAAGCATCATCGGATCGCTGTTCAAAGGCAGGGTCGAAGCGGCAACGACAGTGGCTGGCAAGCCCGCCATCATCCCGTCCATCGCCGGATGGGCGCGGGTGACCGGGATCAACACCATCTTCATCGACGACCGCGACCCCTTTGCCCATGGCTTCGTGGTGAAATGAACTGCCAGGCGATCATCCCCGGCGTTGCATCGGGGGCGGTTCTGGCCACGGATGAAGGGCTGTCGTTCTGGGGCGGGGTTGATCCGCTGACCGGGATCGTAATTGACGCGCATCACCCATTGTGCGGCCAGTCGATTTCGGGCCGGGTGCTGGTGATGCCCACCACGCGCGGATCGTGCAGCGGCAGCGGGGTGATGCTTGATCTGGCTTTGAACGGCCTGGCCCCTGCAGCTTTCGTGTTTCGCGAACCCGAGGATGTGGTAACTTTGGGGGCCCTGATCGCGGGGCGGATGTTTGAGCGGCCCGTGCCGGTGCTGCGGCTGGCGGCAGCGGATTTTGCGGTGGTTGCGGCGGCGAAAAGCGCCGAGGTAACCGGTAATGCCTTGATCGCGGATGGGGTAGCTTTGCCCCTTGCGGCTTTGCCCGTGGCGGCGCTGGATTTGTCGCCCCGTGACCTTGCCATGCTGCGCGGCGAGGATGGCCCGGCACGGCGGATTGCGATGGAGGTGATCTGCGCCATGGCAGCCTTGCAGGGTGCGACCACATTGGTTGATGTAATCCAAGGCCATATCGACGGCTGTATCCTCGCCAATACCGCCAACCTGCGTTTTGCCGAAACCATGGCGCAGATGGGCGGGCAGGTCTGCATCCCCACGACGATGAACGCGATTTCCGTCGATCATGGCAATTGGCGCAAGCAGGGCGTTGCCCCCGATTTCGGCCTGCGCGCGGCGCGGCTGGCCGATGCCTATGTCAAGATGGGCGCACGACCCACGTTTACCTGTGCGCCTTATCTTTTGGAGACTGCACCGGTTGCGGGTGACAATATCGGCTGGTCAGAATCCAATGCGGTGATTTATGCCAACACCGTGCTGGCCGCGCGCACGGTGAAGCACCCCGATTACCTTGATCTGTTCATTGCGATGACAGGCCGCGCGCCTTTGTCGGGGGTTTATCTGCAACAAGATCGTGCGCCGCGTCGCCGTCTGCAAATTGAACTGCCAACCGGCCATGATGAGTCGCTTTGGCCGATGCTGGGCTATATCGCGGGTCAGCTTGCGCCCGACCGTATCCCGATATTGACCGGGCTTGAGGCAACGCATCCAAGCAATGATGATCTCAAGGCGATGTGCGCGGCCTTTGGCACCACCTCTGCGGCACCGATGCTGCATGTGGCGGGGATCACGCCCGAGGCTGCGGATTTTGCGCTGCCTGCCGATGGCGTGACTGTCACCCGCGCTGACCTTGCCCGCGTCTGGGCCGAGTTGAACACCGGGCCGCAAGCGATTGATCTGGTAGCCTTTGGCAGCCCCCATTTTTCGCTGACAGAATGTCACGCCCTGGCCGATCTGGCCAAGGGGCATCGGGCCAAGGACACCGCAGTTATTGTGACAGTGGGCCAGAACGTGCTGGCCGGGATTCGCACTGACGGCACTCTGGCGCGGCTGGAGGAGTTCGGGGTGCAAGTGATCCCCGACATCTGCTGGTGTTCGATCACCGAGCCGCTGTTGCCGCCCAAGGCACAGACACTGATGACCAATTCCGGCAAATACGCCCATTACGCTCCGGGCCTGTCAGGCCGCGCGGTGCGCTTTGGGTCATTGGCCGATTGCGTGCAAACAGCGCGCAGCGGGCTGGCCCCGGCTGGCGCGCCAAACTGGTTGAGAGAGGCATAAGATGCGCAGCACCAAGACCATTCATGTGATATCCGCCCATGCCGAGGGCGAAGTGGGGGATGTGATCGTGGGCGGCGTGGCCCCTCCGCCCGGCGATACGATCTGGGCGCAAAGCCGCTGGATCGCGCAAGATCAAACCCTGCGCAACTTCGTCTTGAACGAACCGCGCGGTGGCGTTTTTCGTCATGTAAACCTGTTGGTGCCGCCCAAAGACCCACGCGCCGATGCGGCATTCATCATCATGGAGCCCGAGGATACGCCCCCGATGTCGGGTTCAAACTCGATCTGCGTGGCAACGGTTTTGCTGGATAGCGGCATTGTACCGATGGTGGAACCGGTGACCGAAATGCTGCTGGAGGCACCCGGTGGCTTGGTAAAGGTGCGGGCGGAGTGTCGAAATGGCAAGGCGGAGCGGATTTTCGTACAAAACCTGCCAAGTTTCGCGGCGCAACTGGATCTAAGCCTTGAGGTCGAGGGCCTAGGCACTTTGACGGTGGACACCGCTTTTGGCGGCGACAGTTTCGTGATGGTGGACGCCGCTGCGATGGGATTGAAGCTGGTGGCGGATGAGGCGCATGACATCGCCCGCCTTGGGGTGCGCATCACCAATGCGGCCAATGCAGCGCTGCGGTTTCATCACCCGGAAAATCCCGATTGGCGGCATTTTTCCTTTTGCCTGTTCGCAGGGGCAGTGACGCGCGACGAACGGGGTCTTCGCGCCGGTGCGGCAGTGGCGATCCAGCCCGGCAAGGTTGACCGCTCACCCACCGGCACCGCCCTTTCGGCACGGATGGCGGTGCTGCATGCACGGGGGCAGATGGCGATAGGCGACAGTCTGACAGCCGTGTCGCTGATCGGCTCCACCTTTACCGGGCGGATTCTGGGCGAAACCAAAGTGGGCGATCTGCCCGCCATTTACCCCGAGATTTCCGGGCGGGCCTGGGTCACCGGGATACATCAACATATGCTTGACCCGTCTGATCCCTGGCCACAGGGCTATCGGCTTTCCGACACCTGGGGCGCAAGGTAGTTTGCCACTCGCGGGAACGGCAGGCGAGGGAATTGCACGCAGCATGATGTGACACAGGGCCAGGTATCCAGCCAGAGCTTGCCGACCTGGCCGGGCATTGGGCGAAAACTGCCAGCAGTTGGACGCAGGTTCGCCTTTGCCAAGCCCCCTTCGCGCCAGAAAGCCGCGGTCCCGGTGCGGTTCAGAAATGGGCAAGCCTCAAGGCGATTGGCAAAACCGGCTCCAACCTCATCCGCATTTGGAGTGCCCGCACGATCCGCAGGTCATGCATCCCTCGACCATCCGCATCTGGTAGCCGCCGCAGCCAGGGCAGGCTTTGCCCCGTGGCGCGCCACCGATGGCGATCACTTCGGCGCGTGGATCGGATTTCAACCCCATCCCCTCACCTTCGATAAAGCCGATTGAAACCAGATGCCGCTCGATCACCCCGCCGATGGCCGCCAGAATCGAAGGGATATATTGCCCCTGCACCCACGCCCCGCCGCGCGGATCGAACACCGCTTTCAGCTCTTCCACCACAAAGGAAATATCCCCTCCGCGCCGGAAAACCGCCGAAATCATCCGGGTCAGTGCCACCGTCCAGGCGAAATGCTCCATGTTTTTCGAGTTGATGAACACCTCGAACGGGCGACGGTGACCCGAGATGATGATATCGTTGATGGTGATGTAAAGCGCGTGTTCCGAGCCCGGCCATTTCACCTTATAGGTCTGCCCCTCAAGTGCTGCCGGTCGGTCCAGCGGTTCTGACAGATAAACCACCTCAGCATCGCGCATCTGAGCAGGTGCCTCGGCTGGAACCTTTTCGCTCGCCTCGGAAACCGTCAGCACCGAGCCTGTCACATCATTGGGGCGGTAGGTTGTGCAGCCTTTGCAGCCCTGATCCCAAGCCGCCATATAGACCTGCTGGAAATCATCAAAACTGATATCTTCCGGGCAGTTGATGGTTTTTGAAATCGAGCTGTCCACCCATTTCTGCGCCGCCGCCTGCATCCGCACATGATCCATCGGCGGCAGAGTTTGGGCGTTCACGAAATAATCCGGCAAGGCGCGCTCGCCATACATCTCGCGCCAGAGCCGCACGGCGTAATCGACCACCTCTTCCTCGGTGCGCGAGCCATCCTTTTGCAGCACTTTGCGGGTGTAGGCATAGGCGAAAACCGGCTCGATCCCCGAACTTACATTGCCCGCATAGAGGCTGATCGTCCCCGTAGGCGCGATCGAGGTCAGCAGCGCATTGCGGATGCCGTGCTTGGCAACTGCGTCACGCACATCCGCGTCCATCTGCATCATATTGCCCGAAGCCAGATAGCCCTTGGCCTCAAACAGCGGGAAAGCCCCCTTTTCCTGCGCCAGATCGACCGACGCCAGATAAGACGCCCGCGCAATCGCTTTCATCCAGGCTTCGGTCTGCGCGGCCGCCTCCTTGGAGCCATAGCGCAACCCCAGCATCAACAGCGCATCCGCCAGCCCAGTCACGCCCAGGCCGATCCGCCGCTTGGCCTTTGCCTCGGCCGCCTGTTCGGGCAGCGGAAAGCGGCTGGCGTCCACCACATTATCCATCATCCGCACAGCCAGCCGCACCAGATTTTCCAGTGACGCAGTGTCCAGCGCCGCCTTACTGGAAAACGCCCCCGTTACCAAAGTCGGCAGGTTGATACTGCCCAGCAAACAGGCGCCATAGGGCGGCAAAGGCTGCTCACCGCAGGGGTTGGTCGCCGCAATCACCTCGCAATAATTGAGGTTGTTCGCCGCATTGATCCGGTCGATGAAAATCACCCCCGGCTCGGCAAAATCATAGGTATTGCGCATGATCCGCGCCCAAAGATCGCGCGCTTGCAGGGTTTTGTAAACTTTGCCCGCGAAGGCAAGCTCCCAAACCCCGTCCGCCTTGACCGCCGCCATGAAAGGATCGGTAATCAGAACCGACAGATTGAACATCCGCAGCCGGGCGGGGTCTTTCTTGGCCTCGATAAAAGCCTCGATATCGGGATGATCGCAGCGCATCGTCGCCATCATGGCCCCCCTGCGCGACCCCGCCGACATGATTGTGCGGCACATCGCATCCCACACGTCCATGAAGCTCAAAGGCCCCGAGGCATCGGCGGCCACGCCCTTCACTTCCGCACCCCTTGGCCGGATGGTCGAGAAATCATAGCCGATTCCCCCGCCCTGCTGCATGGTCAAGGCGGCCTCTTTCAGCCCGTCAAAAATACCCCCCATATCGTCTGGGATCGTGCCCATGACAAAGCAGTTGAACAACGTCACCGCGCGGCCAGTGCCAGCACCCGATGTGATCCGACCCGCTGGCAGGAATTTGAAATCCTCCAAAGCACCGTAAAACTGGCTTTCCCAATGCGCCGGGTCTTTCTCAACCACGGCCAAGGCCCGGGCGATTCGGCGCCAGCTATCTTCAACCGTGCCATCAATCGCGGTGCCGTCCTGCGCCTTGAAGCGATATTTCATGTCCCAGATCTGCTCGGCAATAGGGGCGGCAAAGCGCGTCATGGGGCGGATTCCTTTGATCTGGCACAAATCGGTGAACGGACAAGATACGCGCAACAGCCAGTGTGGGCAAGCCTTGAGGCCACCAGATTTCGTTCTATGATAGCCAGACAGGCGTGGAGGAATCGTGGCGCATCTCAACATCATCAAACTCTGCGTCGGGGCCGATTCGGTCGAAGACCTGTTGGAGTGGCATGAGGCCCATCGCGGCCAATGGCCCGCAGGCACCACCGAACACGTTACCCGCATGTGGCCCAAACGCGAGGTCGAATTGCTGGACGGCGGCTCGCTTTACTGGGTGATCAAAGGCGTCGTGCAGGCCCGTCAGCGCCTGCTCGCGCTGCAAGAGCGGCGCGGGCCAGACGGAATACTGCGCTGTGTCTTGGTAATGGAGGATAAAGTTATCCGCACCGAAGCGGCCCAGCGCCGACCATTTCAGGGCTGGCGCTATCTTGATCCGACGGAATCTCCGCGTGACTTGCACAAGGGCAGAATACGCGACGATGTGCTGCCTGCGGGACTGGCCCTGGCGCTCGCGGAAATTGGGCTGCGTTAAGTCTCAGTAATTATTCGGGTTTCCTGAAATGACGGTTCCGGTGCCCTCGGCACCACCCTCACCCATCCAGACCATTTGCGCGCCATCAATCTCGACGCCCCAGCACGTCTCTGGATCTTCACCATAGGTGAAACACATCTGATTGCCCTTGACCACCCAGCTTCCGCTGTAATCCTTGGCCAGAATTGTCCCATCCTCGCGGTAAAACTCGGTGAAATCACCCGAGGCCAGCAGGCTGCCTTGCACGGTATTTCCTGACACCACCGCCCTGATCTCATCCCCGCTGGCCAGTGCACCGGCATCGGCCAGACCGGGCAGGCTGATTACGGCAAGAGCCAAGACGAAACGGGCGCGCATGATATGCTCCTAGGGTATCAAAACCGCAGGATTCGCTGATTCCGGGCTGCGGTCAAGTCAGCTTGTGAAATCCTACGCAAAACCCGGCGGCAGTTTCAGCCCCAGACGCGCCTGCAACTGCGTCAAGACGGGGCGCGCTTGGGCCCAATCGGCGCGAAGGGCCGCATAGAGCGTTGCCTGGCTTTGATGGATCAACCCGTCCGACAGGATTTTCAGATGATTTGCCCGCAGGGTTTCCCCTGAAGAGGTAATATCCGCCACAGCTTCGGCTGTCAGGTTTTTCACCGTGCCTTCGGTGGCCCCTTGGCTATCAACCAATTGATAATCGGCAATCCCGTTTTCGGTAAGAAACTCGCGCACCAACCGATGATATTTCGTCGCAATCCGCAGTCGAAACCCCTGCTTTGCCCGAAACGCCGATGCCGCCGCGTCCAGATCATCCAGGCTGTCCACATCAATCCAGACGGCAGGCACCGCGATCACCAGATCGGCATGGCCAAACCCCAGACGGGCCCATTCCACCACCTGCAACGACCAATCCGCCAGCTTGTCGCGCACAAGGTCAGATCCTGTCACACCCAGATGGATGCGCCCTGCGGCCAGTTCGCGCACAATCTCGCCCGCCGAAAGCATCACGATTTCAACGCCCTCAACGCCGTCCAGCGCGCCCGAATACTCACGCTCGGCCCCGTTCAGCCGCATCACCATCCCATGTGCGCCAAACCAGTCGAAGGTTTTCTCCATCAGCCGGCCTTTTGAGGGCACCCCGATCTTGAGCATCATTTGCCCTCCGAAAGCTGCGCCACCAAGCCGGGCCGGATCACCCCGCCCACCGCCGGAATCGATCGCCCCTGCCCCAGCACTGCCGTCAAGGCATCATAGCGTCCGCCGCTGGCAATGGCAGGCATACTGTCAGGCCCATGAAAACCAAACACAAACCCGTCGTAATACTCCATCGAAGTCCGCCCCAGTGACGCCTCGAACGGCAGGGTATCTGTCGTGACCCCCCGCATTTCCAATGCATCCAACCTAAGCGCAAACCGATCCACCGCAGGCGCAATCGCGGGCAACATCGGGGTGATCCCGCGCAAATGCGTCAGCGCGGCCCGCGCCGGAGCCTGCAACGACAGCAGATCATAAAGCAGTGCGGCCTCGGTCGCCTTGATCGGCGCGGCCTGTGCGTCTTCGATCAACGCCCGCACACGAGCGGCGATATCTTCGGACGCACGCAGGCCGATAAAACTGCCCGCCTGCGCCATCAGTGCCTCGGGCGCGCCCTGGGACAGCCGCTGCAAAAGCTGCACCCGAGCCACCGGCACCGCTGCCCGCCCCGAGAACCGATCAAGCAAGGCGCGGAACCGCTTGGGCCGCCAGATGTGGCGCAAGAGCGTGGCCTTGCGCCGCGCGGTGGTATCCAGCCCCCGAACCGCCGCCATCAATATCCCGATATCTCCGGTGACAGCCCGCAGGCCAAGCCCTTGCAAAAGCGTGGAAAACAGCGCGAATACTTCAGCATCCGCGGCCTCGGGCGCGGTGCGGTCGAACACCTCGAACCCCACTTGCAGATACTCGCGGGCGCGGTTTCCAAGGTGCTCCTGCTTGCGGAAAACCTCGCCCTTGTAGCAATAGCGCGCAGGGTCCGCCCCATGCGCCATATGCGCCTGCACCACCGGAACCGTGAAATCAGGCCGCAACATCAACTCGCCCGCCAGCGGATCGGCGGTGATATAGGCGCGGGCGCGAATATCTTCGCCGTAGAGGTCAAGCAGGGTTTCAGCGGGCAGCAAGAGATCACAATCCACCGGCAGCGCCCCCGCCGCCTGAAACGCGGCAAACAGCCGTTCAGCCTCTTGGCTCGGGGTCATTGCGCCAGCATCCGTTGCACTGCCGCGACCAGATCGGCACGCGGAACCTCGGCCTGAGCGGGGCGGTCTTTCCATTCTTCCAGCGTTGCGTTCTGGGCAATTTTCGCGCCCAAAATCAGGTCTTTCAGAATGATCGTTCCGGTTGCGGCCTCGTTCCCGCCTTGGATCACCGCCACCGGGCTGCGCCTTTTATCGGCGTATTTCAATTGGTTGCCAAATTGCTTGGGGTTGCCAAGATACATCTCGGCGCGAATACCCGCCGCGCGCAACTCGCCCACCATCGCCATGTAATCGCCCATCCGCTCGCGGTCCATCACCGTCACCACCACCGGCCCCGCAGCCTCACCGCCCACCCGCCCCTTGGCGCGCAAGGCCGCCAGCAACCGATCCACACCGATGGAAACCCCCGTCGCCGGAACCGCCTGACCGGTGAAGCGCTTGACCAGATCGTCATAGCGCCCGCCCCCCGCAACCGACCCAAACTGCCGCTTGCGGCCCTTTTCGTCGAGGATTTCAAAGGTGAGTTCGGCTTCATAGACCGGTCCGGTGTAATAGCCTAAGCCACGCACGACTGAGGGGTCG
>JAGPBG010000415.1 GCA_018063485.1 Cypionkella sp. | reverse complement strand
CGAAGTGCTCAATGTGCTCTCGACCGACGCCGCTGCGGAACCGTAAATCCGTCTGGCTGATTGGCGTGGGTTTGACCGTGGCCGCAATCAGCATCGCAGCAGGGATTTAGAGCGTGTTGCGTTCAATCAGATACCTGAATTCACCTCGCAACCGGAGGCAGCGATTGCCCTTGCAAACGCGTTCGGGTTGCGAGGTGAATTCGATTTGACACAACGCGCTCTAAATCCCTGCTGCTTTGTTGCGCCGGTCGGCCAAGGCTTGTGATTTCGTGACGTCTGGACATCACCTGTTGCCAGATGTCCTTGCGGGGCATCCCGTCTGAAGGCCGATTCCGATGGTTACCGCGGCAGTGGCGGCAGCTTTTGCCACCGGCCATGCAACTTTCCGGGTGGTCCGGTTTGCGAATCTGCTTGCCGGACGCGCAGACCCGCCCTAGGGATTGCGCCATGAGATTACTGTTTTTGGGCGATGTGATGGGGCGGGCGGGGCGTTCGGCGGTTGCCGAGCAGTTGCCGTCTTTGCGCGTCGATTGGGGCCTTGATTTCGTGGTGGTCAATGGCGAGAACGCCAGCCAGGGCGCGGGGTTGACCGCTGAACATGCGCGGGCGCTGTTGCAGGCGGGCGCGGATTGCCTGACGCTGGGTGATCATGCCTTTGATCAAAAAGACATGCTGCAATTCATCGAGACCGAACCGCGCATCATCCGTCCGCTGAACTTCTCCAAGGTGGCGCCGGGTCGCGGCGCGAAGATTTTTGACGCCACCCAGGGGCGCAAGGTTCTGGTCACACAGGTCTTGGGGCAGGTATTTATGAAACGCCCGTTCGATGATCCGTTTTCCGCAATTGAAACCGTGTTGAAAACCCACCGGATTGGGGGGGCTGTGCAGGCGGCGATCGTTGATGTTCATGCCGAGGCAACCTCGGAAAAGATGGCGATGGGACATTGGTGCGATGGACAGGCCAGTTTGGTCGTTGGCACCCATACCCATGTGCCGACCGCGGATGCACAGATATTGCCCAAGGGCACGGCTTATCTGACCGATGCCGGCATGTGCGGCGATTACAATTCGGTCATTGGCATGGAAAAGCTGGAGCCGCTGCGGCGGTTCATCACCGGCATGGCGGGGGGCCGGTTCGAGCCTGCGAACGGGCCTGCAACCCTGTCGGGGGTTTATGTGGAAACGGATGACAAGACCGGTAAAGCCTTGAAGGTGCGGATGATCCGCAGCGGTGGCGTTTTGGAGGATGGGCGGCCTTGAAAGAGCGCTGGCTTTATCTGGGCGTTTTGCTGGTCTTGGGGCTTGGCTGGGGCCGGATCGGCATTTGCCTGATTGCGCTGCCCAGGGCGATCCTTCCCGTTGCGCGCATAGCGGCGTTCTTGCTGCTGGTGATGGTGGGGCCGTTGCAGCCCGGCAAGCGCGCACCGCTGATGTCGCCAGCCTTGCCGCAGGTCTGATCATCATGGCTGATCACGTCCCGTTGTTGAACAAACCAAAAAGGATACACTGATGATAGGGTTGGAGTTGAGTCAGACCGCTCAGGCAACGGTGGCTTTGCTGATTCTGTTGATCATGTTCATCATGTTTGTGCGTGAGACCTATACGGTTGAAGTGATCGCATTGGGCGGGGCGATGACCATGCTGGTTTTGGGCATTCTGCCGATGGACAAAGTGCAAGGCGTGTTGTCGAACAACGCGCCTTGGACAATTGCGGCGATGTTCGTGATTGTGGGTGGATTGGTGCGCACCGGGGCGCTGGAAAGTGTGACACAATACGCCTCGCGCAATGTCGAAGCGCGGCCCAAGACCACGCTGGCGGTTTTAGGGATAGGCATCACCCTTGGTTCGGCTTTTGTCAACAACACGCCCTTGGTGGTGGTGATGCTGCCAATTTTTATGCACCTGTCAAAGAAGATCCCGGTTTCGCCATCCAAGATGTTGATTCCGCTTAGTTATATGACAATTCTTGGTGGCACTATCACCATGATCGGCACCTCGACCAATCTGGTGGTGGACGGGGTCGCGCAAGCCAAGGGGCTGGAGCATTTCGGGATTTTCGAAGTGACGCCGATTGGTTTGGTGGTGGCAGTGACGGGGTTGATCTATCTGGCGCTGTTTTCAAAGCGGTTGTTGCCGGATCGCGATTCCATGGCGGCTTTGTTAAGTGATCGCAAGGGGATGAAGTTCTTTACCGAGGTGGCGATCCCCGAGGATTCCGGGCTGATCGGCCAGAACCCGACCGAGGTGGACATGCTGACACGCGGCGGTGCGCGGGTGATTGACGTGTTGCGCGGTGATTTGTCGCTGCGGCGCAATCTGGACGTGGTGCAGCTTGAGGCGGGCGACCGTGTGGTGTTGCGCACGCCGATGTCAGAAATTCTGGGGCTCAAGGCCAGCAAGGATGTGCGACAGGCTGACAAGCTGTCATCGGTGCAGACCTCGACCGTGGAAGTGCTGATCACGCCGGGCTGTCATATGGTGGGGCGCTCGCTGGGGTCGATGCGGTTGCGGCGGCGCTACGGGGTTTATCCGTTGGCGGTGCATCGGCGCAACCAGAACATCGGGCGGCAGTTGGACGATCTGGTGGTGCAGGTGGGCGATACGTTGCTGCTGGAAGGCGCGATGACCGATATTCAGCGGCTGGCGACCGATATGGAGATGGTGGAGGTGACGCGGCCAAGCCAGCGCGCCTATCGGCGCCGTCATGCGCCGATAGTGGTGGCGGTGCTGGCGGCGGTGGTGGTGCTTGCGGCGATGAATGTGGCGCAGATTCAGTATCTTGCCTTTGTCGGCGTGGGGATTGTGTTGCTGACC
>JAGPBG010000414.1 GCA_018063485.1 Cypionkella sp. | reverse complement strand
CATCGACGCCGTTCTCGTCCTGCACATCGGCGCGCAGGCGCAGAGGCTCGGCGCCAGTGGCAAATCGCGTGGTGACGCAGGGATAGACGCCCACGTCGCGCAACCCGCCGCCACCGTGGCGCGAATGGTTGCGGATATTGCCGATGTCGGGATTGTCATAGGTGAAGGCCCCCTCGACATGGCGCAGCGGACCGATGGCACCCTCGGCCAGCAGCGCGCGAACCCGGCGCCATTGCGGATGATGGCAAACCATGAAGGCCTCGGCACAGAGCAACCCGCTGGCATCGCGCGCGGCAATCAAGGCGTCGATCTGCCCGGCCTGCAGGGCGATGGGCTTTTCGCACAACACATGCTTGCCCGCCGCCATAGCCCGCAAGGTCCACGCGACATGCAGATCGTTCGGCAAGGGGATGTAGACGGCATCGACCTCCGGGTCGGCCAGCAGATCCTCATAGGCCCGATGCACCCTCAGCCCCGGCTCCAGCGCCACAAAAGGCGCCGCCTTGTCGACGTCGCGCGTCGCCAGCGCCACCAACCGCGCCCCGCGCGCCGTCTGAATTGCCGGCACCAAGGCCGTGCGCGCGATCTTCGCCGCGCCCAGAATGCCCCACCGCATCACCCGGCCCATGCGACCCTCCGATTTTTGCGCCCAAACCCGTCTTGCCTCAGGCCAAAACAAAAGGCGAGGGAAAACCCCCGCCCTTCATCTTGCTTCAAATACTCATAGTGGAAAAACGGGGTTTCCCAAGGGGGGCGTGCCCCCCTTGGGCGGGCTAGGCGATTCACACATTTCTGAGCCTCCATCCGTGGGCGAGGGATTTGAAGTATTGGAGGCCGTGGCGGAAAGTGATCGGGCCGGGCGGTTTGGATTTTGGGTAGCCGTCCCATCCGCCAAGCTTGGCGATGATCCACGCAGCCCAGGCAAGGGTTTCCGGCGGATGAGGATTCTTCTGGAGCGCGGTCTTTCCTTCAAGTTCGGGCAGGAGTACGTGGAGGGTCTCGATTTCGGGGGGCGAGAAGGCGATCCTGGCATCTTGCCCGGACCGTCCGTCGCGCGCCTGGACGAGTTGCATGATGGTGCAGGCGGCGCGGGCGGCAATCGCGGTCAGCTTGATCAACCGCTCGGCGTTTTCCAACTGGCTGTCTTCGAGTTTCAGTCCCTGTTGTTTCAGGGTGCGGAAGAATTGTTCGATATGCCAGCGCTGCCGATACCAGCCGACCACGCGCCAGGCCATCGCCGCATCCTCGACCGCATGGGTAGTCAAAAGCCGCCACGCAATAGGCTCGGCGCCCGGCGGCGTATCCACCTCGCAGACCTCGACCAGGCTGACTTTCACTGTCTCGGCCAACCCCTCCTGCTTGGCCAGATTGGCGGGGCGCTTGATCGTGACGGGGCCAAAGCGGACCACGAGCCTGGCGGTGCGGGCCGGACGGCCAGGGCGTGCGCACAACGCGATCAAGGCCGTGCCCGCCAATTGCAACGGCGCCGAGGAGAGCTTGCCGCCCCCTTCCTTGATCGAGCGATCCGCCATGGCGCGGGTCAGGATGTGAAAGCCCGGCTCTGGCAATCGCGCCCATTTCTCATAGATATCGCTCTCGCGATCACTGATTTCCGTCACCATATGCGCCCGGGCCAGAACCGTCTTGGCGGCCTCTGCCGTGCTGAGCCACCGGTTCGATTCCTTCTCGGACAACGGCCGGTTCCGATGAGGGACCGTAACCCGGCCAGCGCGTGTCCACACTCGGCCCGTGACCAGGCCCAGAATGCCGCCCGTTTCGGCATCAACACCCAGCATCGCGTGCAGCAAAACACCGCGCCCCAACCCCTTGCCGATCTGGCCCAGACCGCGACTGCGCTCCCTGGTCGTCGTGAAATTGATTTCGCTGGTGTCCTGGATCGCCAGAATATGTCGGCCTGCGCAGGCATGCGAAAGCTCCGCGCCCCAGCCATCGAGCAGCGCCTCAACCGTCACCCGCGGATTGGCCAGAAAGCGCGAAAATCCGACAACCCCACTGCGGCGGCCACCCGCCAGGCGCCGCAGGCAGATGCTCGTACGCGCCACCATTCCCGCGAGCAGCAGGCCCCCCTTTTTGCCAGGCGCTCGTCTCCGAAATCGCCCAGCCCCCAGCTTTCCGAAGTCACCACCAGTCGCCCTCCATTCAAGGTAGGGCAACCGAATCATGCAACACTCAACACGTCAAGCGCACTGGGAAAACCAAACCTGACAATGTGTGCATCCCTTAGTTTTTCAACGGGGCGCATGGGTAGAATTCACGCCGCCATTTTCAGTTTCGCAGCGGGTGTGATGCCGCCGATGCCCATGTTCGGGCACTCCATGCGAGGGGTGTCGCAAGGCCACAATCATCGTGCGGCATGGTCCTGCGCTTCGCCAGTGCTTTCGATGATGTATTGGTCAACCATTCGTGCCGGAAAGCGCGGCGATAGCGCTCGATCCAGGCGTTCTGCCGGGGTTGGCCGGGTTGGATGTGCTGAATGGCAACCTCATGGTGCTCGGACCATTTCATCAGCGTATGGCTGCCGCAGGCCGGTTCTTGTCCTCAGTGGCCTTCATCTGCTGATCAGCGAGGCGTCCATACCGCAATCCTGCGCCCGAGATTTGTCGAGCGACACAACGGCTCATGCGACGCGCCCGGCATGGCTGGGCCACCGGAACACCGCCCTCGGCCTGCCGCAGGATCGCAAGCATTGGCGTTTCAGTGTATCCTATTGTCTTCATTCAGAAAATACTCGTTCATCTTGGCGAGAAACTTCTGCGCTCGCAGCCCCCTACTTTTGGCGAGGATTGGCCAATGGG
>JAGPBG010000413.1 GCA_018063485.1 Cypionkella sp. | reverse complement strand
GGCGGCATGCATGGCATGGGCTGCGGAATGCAGCGCAAAGCAGAGCATGTCGGGGGGCGCGAGCGTCATGCCCAAAAGATAGATCGTGCGCGATGGAAGCGCAAGCGATTGACATCGGATGGATCGAGCACATATATCGCGCACGATAGAAGCGTTAGCGATAGGAGAGCCGGATGACGATCGATGCCAAATACTGGACCGAGGCCAAGGCCATGGGCGGCGGGCGCAATGGAGTATCCATGCTGACGAACGGCCAGCTGACGATCACGATGACCAGCCCGAAGGAACTGGGCGGATCAGGCGCGGGGCACAACCCCGAAGAATTGTTCGCCACCGGCTATGCCGCCTGCTATCTGGGCGCGATGCGCGCGGCGGCAAAGCTGGAAAAGCTGGGCGAAGTGCCTGATGACGCCACGGTGAACGCCCATGTCGGCATCGGCCCGCGCAGCGAGGGCGGCTTTGGGTTGAAGGTGAAGCTGGTGGTCAGCCTGCCGGGGGTGGACCGGGCAGCGGCCGAAAAGATCGCCGAGCGCGGGCATTTCATTTGCCCCTATTCGCATGCCACCAAGGGCAATATCGAGGTGGTGACCGAGATCGTCTGAGCCTTTTGCCGGATGCAGCGGGGCGCACTACCTTGGCGGGTGGTGCGCTTTCGTTTGACAACCGGCGGGATAACGTTAACCTATTGGAATCGGGTGCGTTTGTTGGGTCGATTTGCGTCCTTGGCACAATTCCGACCATGTCAAGATCAAGCGAGGGCTGACTGCCATGTACTGCCTGACGCTTTCCTCGGACCCCAGGATCTTCATACTGCAATTCCGTGATCGGATGACGGTGAGCGAAGCCCGGCAAGGCTTTGTTGACATTGTGGCGCACCCCGAGTTCGACCCTGCGATTCCGATCTTTGCCGTTCTGCGCGGGGTGACCGAGCTGGTGGCGGATTTTCCAGGCATCTTCGGGGCGGTGCAGGCGGTGCGGAAGCAGATCAAGCGGTTTGGACCGGGATCGAAATGCGTGATTCTGGCTGGCAACGAAGTACATTACGGCGTGGCGCGAATGCTGGAACAGATCGTCGACGCAATGTCGCAATTGCGGATCCGGGTGGTGGCGCGCGCGGATGAGGCGGCCAAGGCGTTGGGCCTGACGGTCGAAGCGCTGGAGGCACTGATGCAGGCGGCAGAACGGGCCTTGCCCGAGGGGCCGCCGGACGCATAGGCTGCGGACTGGCCAACCTTTGTTCGTGGATCGTGAACGCGCTGGCCGTGGCGCCAGGCAAGGTGGTGATGCCGGAGGGTGCGACCAACCGCACGCCGGACCGGCGGCGGCGGGGGGGAGGTGGGTGACGCTGCCCTATGCGGCGGTGCAGAAGAACGGCGGCGGGTTGCATTGCCCGACCACGCCGTTGCGGCGGCAGAGTTTGAGCTAGATTTGATGTCTGACGCTCTTAAAGTGAGGCTGATCCGCAATCGCCGTTCAGGTAATTTGAAAATAACCTGTGGATATCACTGAGCATAACCAATATCTTGAAGCCATTCCTCATAGGCAAACCAATTGTAGATAAGTGACCAAGATACCAGGCCCCGCGAAGCGTTACCCACAACCTGCTGCAAAGTTACCCATCGCAGACTCGACTCAATTCTGCAGTTGTGCGAAAAATGAAAGCGTCAGAGGCTAGAACCTCCGACGCTTAACCGCTTTGCAGCGGCGGAGTGCGTACTAAGCACGGGCAAATATTTTCATGCCCATGGTTCTCCGTCAAGGCAAAGCTATGGAAATCGCCCCAATTGGGGCGCATAGAAAGGCTTTGAATATGACTTTCCACCTCTACAAGGATGGTATCGGACAGTGGCGTTGGCGGCTGAAAGCGGCAAACAATAAGATCGTCGCAGACTCCGCAGAGGGCTATTGGAACAAGGCCGATGCTGAGCATGGCATCAACCTTGTTAAGGGCGCGTTCAGTGCGCCCGTCTACGCCTAGTGTCCAAGAGAACGGTTGGGCGGGCCTAGTGCCTGCCCAACAACTTTACGCGCGGACCAGCTTTTCATACTCGCTGGAGACGCGCTTGGTCAGGTCGCCGACCTCGAAGTGATAGTCGCCGATCTGGCCTACCGGGGTGATTTCGGCGGCGGTGCCGGTCAGCCAGCATTGCTGGAACGAGGCCAGTTCTTCGGGCAGGATGTGGCGTTCGTGGACCTTGATTTGCATGTCCTTGAGCATGCCGATCACGGTCTGGCGGGTGATGCCGTTCAGGATGCAGTCGGGTTTCGGGGTGTGCACCTCGCCGTCCTTGACGAAGAAGATGTTGGCGCCGGTCGCCTCGGCCACAAAGCCGCGGTAGTCGAACATCATCGCGTCGGAACAGCCCTTGGCCTCGGCGGCGTGTTTGGACATGGTGCAGATCATGTAGAGACCGGCGGCCTTGGCGGCGAAGGGGATGGTTTCGGGGCTGGGGCGCTTCCACTTGGCGATATCCAGTTTCGCGCCCTTCATCTTGGCGTCGCCGTAGTAGCTGCCCCAGGTCCAGCAGGCGACGGCCATGCGGATCGGGTTGTTCTTGGAGGCAACGCCCATGTCGGGGCCGGCACCACGCCAGGCGATGGCGCGGATATAGGCGTCGGTCAGGTTGTTGGCCTTGAGCGTGGCTTCCTTGGCGGCATTGATTTCCGCGACGCTGTAGGGCAGCGGCATGTCGAGCAACTCTCCCGACATGCGCAGGCGCTGGGAATGCTCGGTGGATTTGAAGATCTTGCCGTTGTAGCAGCGCTCGCCCTCGAACACCGAGGAGGCGTAGTGCAGGGCATGGGTCAGGATGTGGACGTTCGC
>JAGPBG010000412.1 GCA_018063485.1 Cypionkella sp. | reverse complement strand
GATCACTGGTGCCATCCGCAGCGGCCACCGCGACACCGGTGACGCGGTCGTCCTGCACCTGCAAGCCAACCGCCATTACCCCTTCCAGCACCTGGACCGACGGTGCGCGCGCAACTTCGGCAATCAGTGCAGCCATGATCTCGCGTCCAGCCTGATCACCCCGCACCCGCACGACGCGCGCCAACCCATGCGCCGCCTCGCGTGACAGGACATAACCGCCCTGTGCGTCGCGATCAAACGGCGTGCCCATCGCTGTCAGGTCCAGAATATGCGCCCGCGCTTCGGCAGTTACACTTGCCGCCACCTCTGCGTCCACCGTACCCGCTCCGGCGCGGACGGTATCGGCGGCATGCGCCTCGGGGCTGTCTGTCACCGCCATCGCGGCGGCAATTCCACCCTGCGCCCAAGCCGAACTCGCCCCTTGTCCCAATGACTCGGGCGAAATCAGCAACACGGGACAGGGCACGAGATTCAGTGCGGCATAAAGTGCCCCGAGACCGGCCCCAACGATGACGACCCGCCCGGTTTCCACGACTGGAATATCCGACCAGACCATCGGCTCAGACCATGGTGCGGCGGCTGATATCAATCATCCGCTGTACCGCTTGCCGCGCGGGCACGGCCACCGCTGGATCAATTTCCACCTGTCCCGTCATGCTGTGCAGCGCGTAGAGGATCTTCTCCAGCGTGATCATCTTCATATAGGGGCACATATTGCACGGTTTGGCGAATTCTACCTCGGGCAGTTCATCCGAAATATTCGCCGCCATCGAACATTCGGTCACCAGCATCGCCTTGGCAGGTTTGTGCAGATGCACCCAGTCAATAATCCCCTTGGTCGAGCCGGTGAAATCCGCTTCTGCCACCACTTCAGGAGTGCATTCGGGGTGGGCGATGATCTTAACTTCGGGATCAGCTTCCCGATATGCACGCAAATCGGCAGCAGTATAAAGTTCATGCACGATGCACGAGCCTTCCCACCACACCACCCGCTTACGCGTCAGCGCCGCCACGTTGCGCGCCAGATACTGGTCGGGCGTCATGATCACGGTATCGCCTTCCATCGCATTGACGATCTGCAACGCATTGGCCGACGTGCAGCACACATCCGACACCGCCTTCACCTCGGCGGTGGTGTTGACGTAAGAGACCACTGGCGCGCCGGGATACATCGCGCGCATTTCAGCGACGCCCTTGGCAGTAATTGATTCTGCCAGCGAACACCCAGCTTTCATATCGGGCATCAGCACGATCTTGCCGGGGTTCATGATCTTCGAGGTTTCCGCCATGAAATGCACACCGCATTGCACGATCACATCGGCTTCAACCTCGGTCGCCTTGATTGCCAATTGCAGGCTGTCTCCGACGAAATCCGCAACGCCATGGTAAATCTCGGGTGTCATGTAGTTATGGCCCAGAATCACCGCGTTACGCTCGGCTTTCAGCCGGTTGATCGCGATGACATAGGGCGCGAAAATCGCCCAATCCGCCAGAGGCACCACACGGTCCATCTTGGAATGAATGTGCTTGGTGGCCTCGGCCGCCGCCAAAGACGGCGCAAGATCATAGTGGGCCGCCAACTCGGAGCGGAGTTTCGAAATATCGGGCATGGTCGACGATCCAGTACGAATGTGCAGAAATTTACGCGGTTGGACACGTCGCCACGTATAGTGGTTTTGCGGATGGCGTAAACCACTCACAAGCCGGTATTTCTTGATCATTTGGTGAGATTCGGGGTTTTACGGCACTTTCAGGTGACGGGTTGAAGTCGTTTGAATGTCCTACCGCTAGGGTCAGAAAATGACAGTGACCGCAGACGCCGCAGATCATTAGCGCGGCTCGGTCCTGCGGAAGGTGCGAAGGAAAGCGATGAATGTCACCGTCCATGCCAGCATCGCCACATAGGAGAACACCCAAGGCAAGGGCTCCAGAAAATCAAACTGAAGTGCTGCGGCCATCCGGTGAGTCGCGACGGCATACATGCCCAGCGGAAAAACCGCGCCCCAATACAGGGGGTCGTAGGTTAGCGGAAAGCGCTTGTAGACATGCCGCCAGATCCCCAAAATAACCAACATCGGGATCCACCAGGTGCCTGTCGCCCAGTAGAAAATGGTAAAACCCTTGATGAACGGGGCGATGGAATGAAGAAACCACGCGTCGACAGAGTTCACGATCAACAATGACCCAGCCAGCGTGGATATCGCCATTGCCCCCATATTGATCCAATAAGGGGGCGAAAGGTCTCCCGGTTCAAACGGGAAGAACGTGTAGCGATAAAAGATCAGCGACATCATCCAGATATAGAGCATCCCGCCCCACAGCCACATCGACAGCGCAATGAAATTAAGGTCCAGACGGTAAGGCTGCGGCGTTTTTGCTGCCAGCAGGGCCGCAAGAACTGCTATCGACTGAGTGGCAACAACGGCCAAAAGCCAGGCCCCGCTGATGCCCTTGTCCAGCGTTGGCTTTTCCTTCTTGACGGTGAAGGCGGTGAAAATCGTATAGGTAAGTCCCAGCCAAAGCATCAGCGCCGCAAACCACAGCACCAGACCGATCGAGGTGCGCTCCGCCATCACTATGAATTCGGCACCAAGAACACCCGAGGCGGCCACGGTGGTGAAAAAACCCGGCCCGCGCAAATGATCAATCATATCGGCAAAGAAAAGCCGCGGGTGCCGATAGATACGCAGAATGGTAAGCCACCAAAGCACCACATAGGCCAAGGCCGCGATCAAAAACAGCGCCCATGCCACCCAAGTCAGACCAACCTGATTTGCGGCAAGCGACACAATGCCAGTGGCCATGACCATACCAACATAGGCTGG
>JAGPBG010000054.1 GCA_018063485.1 Cypionkella sp. | reverse complement strand
TCTATATCGACGAGGTCGACAAGATCACCCGCAAGTCTGACAACCCCTCGATCACCCGCGATGTCTCGGGCGAAGGTGTGCAGCAGGCTTTGTTGAAGATCATGGAAGGCACCATTGCATCGGTGCCGCCACAGGGCGGGCGCAAGCATCCACAGCAAGAATTCCTGCAGGTGGATACCACGAACATCCTGTTCATCTGCGGCGGCGCTTTTGCAGGGCTTGAGAAGATCATCGCACAGCGCGGCAAGGGCTCAGCTATCGGCTTTGGCGCAGCGGTCAAAGGGCCAGAAGAGCGGGGCGCGGGCGAGTTGTTCAAGGAGCTTGAACCCGAAGATCTGCTGAAATTCGGTCTGATTCCGGAGTTTGTCGGCCGTTTGCCCGTTATCGCGACGCTGACCGATCTGGACGAACCGGCCCTGGTGACAATCCTTACCGAGCCGAAAAACGCTCTGGTGAAACAGTATCAGCGCCTGTTCGAGATCGAAGGCACCAAGCTGACATTCACTCCCGATGCCCTGGTCGCGATTGCCAAGCGGGCAATCAACCGCAAGACCGGTGCGCGGGGCTTGCGCTCGATCATGGAGGATATCTTGCTTGATACCATGTTCGAATTGCCCGGCATGGATGATGTGGCTGAGGTGGTGGTGAACGAGGAATCAGTCAATAAGGGCGCGCAGCCGTTGCAAGTTCATGCCGAGCCGAAAAAGAAAGAAAAGGCCAGCGCCGGCTAAGTCGCTGCCAAAGCGGCGGGCAATGGCCCGCCGTTTGTCATCCGCGGCCATTCCCCCTAGACCTTTGTCCGCCAATCCGCCATATCAAGGCAACTTCAGCCGGAGATCCCAATGAATTTCCTCAAGCGTTTGTTCACATGGTGGAACCGCCAAACCCTTGGAACCCAGCTTTACACCTCGCGCAAGGGCGTAAAGGTGGGCGAGGATGCGTTGGGAAATATCTATTATCAAACCGCCGACGCCAAGCGCCGCTGGGTGATCTACAAGGGTGAAATCGAGGCCAGCAAGATCGCACCCGACTGGCACGGCTGGCTGCATTTCACCTGGGATCAACCGCCAACCAAGGCACCGCTTGTGCATAAGGCGTGGCAATTGCCGCATCTGGAAAACCAGACCGGCACTGTGGCCGCTTATGCACCTGCCGGCTCGATCCGGCGCACCCAACCGCTGGTTCGGCGCGACTACGAGGCATGGCAGCCCGAATAATGGCCGAGAATCGCGCAGAAGTTCTGGCCGGAGCGGTGGTTCTGGCGGTGGCCGTGGGATTTCTGGCCTACGCGGCCAATTCGACGGGCTTTGGCTCTAACGCATCGACCTATGCTTTGAAGGCGAGCTTCCGTTCGGTTGAAGGCATCACGGTGGGGTCTGATGTGCGGCTTGCCGGGGTAAAGGTGGGAACCATCACCGGCCTGAGCCTGAACCCGACCACCTATATGGCGGATGCGCGGGTCGATCTGGACAAAAGCGTGCTTCTGCCGACGGATTCGGCAATCCTGATTTCGTCCGAAGGGCTTTTGGGTGGGAATTTCGTGGAACTGGTTCCCGGGGGATCGCCCGACAATCTGGCGCCCGGCGATGAGATTGAGGATACGCAAGGCGCTGTCAGCCTGATCACTCTCTTGATGAAATTCGTCGGAAACAAAGTGGATCCGGTCAGCAGCGATGCAGGGGCAACCCCGTGAAACGGCTGGCGCTTGCGGTGCTTTTGCTGGCGCAACCTGCCGCCGCGCAAGAGGTGTCCAAGGCGGGCGGAGCCAAGTTGCGGCTGTTGGACAAATTGTCCGGGCAGGTCTCGGACATGGTGCTTGCCGATGGTCAGAGCCAGAATTTTGGCCGCATTGAAGTGCGTGTTGATGAATGCCGGTATTATTCTGACAACCCCACCGCCGAAGCCTTTGCCCATCTCACGGTTATCGAGCAAAACGCCGAAGCGCCGGTGTTTGACGGCTGGATGATTGCCTCCAGCCCGGCGCTATCGGCGATGGACCATCCGCGCTATGATGTCTGGGTGCTGCGCTGTGATGTGCCGGATCTGGAATTGCCCGAAGTGGTCGAAGACCCTGCCGTAGATCCGAATGCCGATCCGGCGGCCACCGATGACGGGACGGCGCAATAGCCTTCCGGGGCAAAACTGGCTGTGGCGGCGAGGGCCTTTCCCAACCTGCGCTGATATTCGGCGCGCGAGATTTCCATCGCCCCGAGTGAAGCCAGATGTGGCGTCAGAAATTGCGTATCAAACAGCGTGAAACCGCCTGCATTCAGCCTATGGATCAGATAGGCGAGCGCGATTTTTGAAGCATTGGTGCGGCGCGAAAACATGCTTTCCCCAAAAAATGCCGCCCCGATGGCCACGCCGTAAACGCCGCCGATCAGGTTTTCACCTTCCCACACCTCAAGGCTATGGGCGAAACCCAGATCGTGAAGATCGCCATAGAGGCGGAAAATCTCGGGGTTGATCCAGGTTTCCGGGCGATCTGCACATCCCTGAACTACACCGCAAAAGTTGGTATTTGTTCGAATAGTCCAATTCGACCGCCTAATATGGCGGGAAAGACTCCGCGAAATGTGGAATTTATCCAAGGGGAAGATGCCGCGTTTGCGTGGGTCGATCCAATGGATTGTTGGATCAGTGTGACTTTCGGCCATAGGAAAGATGCCCATGGCATAGGCGCGCAGCAAGATTTCCGGGGTGAGTGCATCTGTCATATCGAAAAGGGGCGGTGTCTGGCGACCCGCCCCGAAACCCTAAGCGAATTGTGCAGCGAGCCATTTTTCCAGCCAATGAATGTTATATTCACCGTTTTGGATATCGGGCTCGGCCAAAAGCGCATCAAACAGCGGCACGGTGGTGTCGATGCCGTCAATGATCAATTCGCCCAAGGCGCGGCGCAGGCGGGCCAATGCTTCGGGGCGATCACGGCCATGCACGATCAGCTTGCCGATCAGGCTGTCATAATAGGGTGGGATCGAATAACCGGAATAAAGCGCCGAATCCACCCGCACACCATATCCGCCGGGCGCATGGAACATCCGCACCTTGCCGGGGCAGGGAGTGAAATTCGGCAGTTTCTCGGCATTGATCCGTACCTCGATGGCATGGCCGTTGATTTCCAGTTCATCCTGACCGAAGGACATCTCCAGCCCGGCAGCAACCCGGATCTGTTCGCGTACGAGGTCCACCCCGAAAATTGCCTCGGTAACCGGGTGTTCAACCTGCAAACGGGTGTTCATCTCGATGAAAAAGAACTCGCCATCCTCATAGAGGAACTCGATGGTGCCGGCGCCGATATAGTTGATCGAGGCCATGGCATCGGCGCAAACCTTGCCGATTTTGGCGCGCAGGGTTGGGGTGATGCAGGGGCCGGGGGCCTCTTCGAACACCTTCTGATGGCGGCGTTGAAGCGAGCAATCGCGCTCCCCCAGATGCACCGCGCGGCCCTTGCCATCACCGAACACCTGAATTTCGATATGGCGCGGCTTTTGCAGGTATTTCTCGATATAAACTTCGTCATTGCCAAAGGCGGCCTTGGCTTCGGAACGCGCCGTGCGGAAGGCGATTTCCAATTCGGCCGCATTTTGCGCCACTTTCATGCCGCGCCCGCCGCCGCCAGCGGTGGCCTTGATGATCACCGGAAAGCCGATGCCTTCGGCCACGCCGATGGCCGACTCAAAATCAGACACGCCGCCTTCGGAGCCGGGCACCACCGGAATTCCCAGCGCCTTTGCGGTTTCCTTGGCGGTGATCTTGTCGCCCATGATGCGGATATGTTCCGCAGTTGGCCCGATAAAGGTGATGCCGTGATCGGCAAGCGCCTGGGCAAAGGCGGCATTTTCCGACAAAAAGCCATAGCCCGGATGCACCGCTTGCGCGCCGGTGATCTCACAGGCCGAAATGATCGCGGCCTTGGACAGGTAGCTGTCGGTCGATGAGGCGGGGCCAATGCAGACGGATTCGTCGGCCATGCGCACATGCATGGCATCAGAATCAGCGGTGGAATGCACCGCGACCGATTTGATGCCCATCTCGCGGCAGGCGCGGATCACGCGAAGGGCGATCTCGCCCCGGTTGGCGATCAGGATTTTGTCGAACATGGGCTTACTCGATGATCATCAGCGGCGCGCCGTATTCGACAGCGGTGCCATCGGCAACAAGGATGCGCTTGACCACACCCGCGCGCGGGCTGGGAATGTGGTTCATGGTTTTCATGGCTTCGATAATCAGCACCGTCTGGCCCTCCGAGACGGTGGCGCCGATGCCCACAAAAGGTGTCGCCCCCGGTTCGGCCGCCATATAACAGGTGCCAACCATCGGCGAGGTGACAGCGCCGGGGTGTTGGGCGGGGTCTTGTTCGACGGCGGTTGCAACGGCGGTTGCTCCAGCGGCGGCAACCGGTGCCGCCTGCGTCATCATAGTGGCAGGTGCCGCCATCTGTACGACATTGACCTGTTTGACAACCCGCACATCAAGGCTGTCATCTTCGCCATATTCGCGTTTGACCGACAGTTCGGTCAGTTCGTTCTTGTTTAGAAGTTCCGCTAGTGCCGCGATGAATGCGACGTCCGCGTCGGTGGATTGTTTGCTCATGCCGTCCCCTATGGGTCTTTGCTTTTGCGGCTTGGGTCGCACCCAGCCTGTCAATTGATTGCACTCGTATACGCGAGCGGGGCGTGGGAAAAAAGACCCTAGATTGCCTGCGGAGGTTTGGTTGGATTATTCACGATTTGATTATTTACCGTTTGATAAAAAATCAGACCTGTGGCAGCCTTTCCGAAAGACGTCGCGCAAGACGACAAAACCGGAGGTGCTATTTTGTCCAACAACCCGCTTTCGCCCGGCGTGGTGGCCCATAGACTGGCCCCTGCCGCCTATGTCGAGAATTTTGCCGATTTGCAGCCCAAACTCGCCGCACATGAGGCGCAGGTTGCAGCAGATCGCTGCTATTTCTGTTATGACGCACCTTGCATAACGGCCTGTCCGACCACGATCGACATTCCGCTGTTCATTCGCCAGATCGCCACTGACACTCCTGAGGCGGCGGCCAGGACGATTTTTGCGCAAAACATCCTGGGCGGCATGTGCGCCCGCGTTTGCCCGACCGAGCAGCTTTGCGAAGAGGCTTGCGTGCGCGAAGCGGCCGAGGGCAAGCCGGTGGAAATCGGGCGGTTGCAACGCTTTGCCACGGATACGCTGATGGAGGCCGGGGTGCATCCGTTCACCCGTGAGGCCCTTACAGGCAAGCGCGTGGCGGTGGTGGGGGCGGGGCCTGCGGGATTGGCCTGCGCGCATCGTCTGGCGATGAAGGGGCATGAGGTGGTGGTGCATGAACGCCGCGCCAAGGCCGGCGGGCTGAACGAATACGGCATTGCGACGTATAAGACGCCGGATGGTTTCGCCGCGCGTGAGGTGGACTGGTTGCTGAAAATTGGCGGGATCACCGTGAAAACCGGGGTGGAACTGGGCCGTGAGATTACTTTGGCCGGGCTGCAAGCCGAGTTTGATGCGGTGTTTCTGGGCATCGGGTTGGCGGGGGTTAATGCCCTGCGCTCCGAGGGTGAAGAGCTGAGCAACGTCGTCAATGCCGTTGATTTCATTGCCGATCTGCGGCAATCAACAGATAAGTCCGCTCTCGCTGTCGGCCGTGATGTGGTGGTAATCGGCGGCGGCATGACGGCGGTGGATGCTGCCGTGCAATCGAAACTCCTTGGCGCGCAGAATGTGACGATGGTTTATCGACGCGGCAAGGAAAAGATGTCGGCCTCAGAACATGAGCAGGATCATGCGACGGGGGCGGGAGTGCGGATCATCTATGGCGCGGCCCCGGTGCGGGTGTTGGGTAACGGCGCGGTAGAGAGCATCGAATTTGCCTATGCCACCGATGGCCCCAAGGGTCTTGAGATGGGTGAAACCTTTGTATTGAAGGCCGATCAGGTGTTCAAGGCCATCGGCCAGACGCTGGCTGTGGCACCGATTGCAAAGGACGGGGCCAAGCTGGTCAAACGCGCCGGCCGCGTTTGGGCGGGGGGCGATTGTGCGGCTGGCGGTGAGGATTTGACCGTCACGGCGGTGGCCGAGGGGCGGGATGCCGCCGAAGAAATCCATGCGGTTCTGATGGGGGAAAATTGAGATGGCAAACCTGACGACGGACTTTATCGGCATCAAATCTCCCAACCCGTTCTGGCTGGCCTCGGCGCCACCGACCGACAAAGAGGTTAACGTGCGCCGCGCCTTCGAGGCTGGCTGGGGTGGGGTGGTTTGGAAAACCCTGGGCTCGGAAGGGCCGCCGGTGGTGAATGTGAACGGCCCCCGCTATGGCGCGATCTGGGGCGCGGATCGGCGGCTTTTGGGGTTGAACAATATCGAGCTGATCACCGATCGCCCACTTGAGGTGAACTTGCAGGAAATCAAATCGGTGAAGCGCGATTACAAGGATCGGGCGTTGGTAATCAGCCTGATGGTGCCTTGCGATGAGGAGTCCTGGAAAGACATCCTCGCGCGGATTGAGGATACCGAGGCCGATGGGGTCGAGTTGAACTTCGGTTGCCCGCATGGGATGGCCGAACGCGGCATGGGCTCGGCTGTGGGGCAAGTGCCCGAATATATCGAGATGGTCACGCGCTGGGTGAAAAAGCATTCGCGTTTGCCCTGTATCGTGAAATTGACACCCAATATCAATGATATCCGCAAACCTGCCCAAGCGGCAAAACAAGGCGGGGCGGATGCGGTTTCGCTGATCAACACGATCAATTCGATCACATCGGTGAATTTGGACAGTTTCAGCCCCGAGCCGATGATCGACGGCAAAGGCACCCATGGTGGCTATTGCGGACCGGCGGTCAAGCCGATCGCGTTGATTATGGTGGCAGAGATTGCGCGCAGCAAGGAAACCCATGGCCTGCCGATCTCGGGCATTGGCGGCGTCACGACCTGGCGCGATGCGGCGGAGTTCATGGCCTTGGGGGCGGGCAATGTGCAGGTTTGCACGGCGGCAATGACCTATGGTTTCAAGATCGTGCAGGAGATGATTTCGGGCCTGTCGCAGTATCTTGATGAAAAGGGTATGACCGGCACCTCCGAGCTGGTGGGGCGGGCCGTGCCGAATGTGACGGACTGGCAGTTCCTGAACCTGAATTATGTCACCAAGGCCCATATTTCACAGGATGATTGCATCAAATGCGGGCGATGCTACGCGGCCTGTGAGGATACCAGCCATCAGGCGATTGCAATGAGTGCGGATCGCATATTCACTGTCAAAGACGACGAATGCGTCGCCTGCAACCTTTGCGTGAACGTCTGTCCGGTGGAAAATTGTATCACCATGGTGGAACTGCCCAAAGGGGCGCTGGATGAGCGAACCGGCAAGACAGTGGGTGATTACGCCAACTGGACAACCCATCCCAACAACCCGTCGGTGGCTGCGGCGCAATAGCAATACAGGGCGGCAATGGCCGCCCTAACCCTGGCCGGGCGGTGGGATTTCGCTATCGCGAGCCTGGCCCGTCAGGGCCTTGGCCTCAAGATAGCTGCGCGCGGCGGCAGCGGATAGTGACCAGTTTTCAGACGGTTCCGCTTTGGCCGTCATCTTCGGCGCTTGCGGCAGATCGTCGATCAAGGTCGCCTCGTCACCGATGAAAGGGATGTGATCCAGCGTGATGCCTGAGATCTCGGGTGGATCGGGGCCATATCGCACCGCATAAACCGGTGCTACAGGCGTAACCGCCAAAACCTGTGGCGAGCTGGTGGCCAACGAAGGCACCACCTGTTGCCGGGGTGACCCGGCTGATATTGGCGAAATCAGGGTCATTGCCACCCCTTTGCTGTTCAACACGCCCCCAGGATCGAGTGTAGCAAAGTGGCCTGCCGTCGTCGCCCGCAAAGCCCATGACATTTGATGCAAATGCGCCCCTTGGCTGGGTGCCGCTTCGCGCCTATGTCTGTACCATGCGTTATTCCCTGCTTGATCTTTCGCCCGTTGCCGAGGGCCAAACCACCGCCGAGGCGCTGGCCAATACGCTGAACCTTGCGCGCCATGCCGAGGCTTGGGGCTATACGCGGTTCTGGCTGGCCGAGCATCACAATATGCCCGGTATCGCCAGTGCGGCAACTTCGGTGGTGATCGGCCATGTTGCCGCCGGAACCAAGACCATCCGGGTGGGGGCAGGTGGGATCATGCTGCCCAACCATGCGCCTTTGGTGATTGCTGAGCAGTTCGGTACCTTGGCCACGCTGTTTCCGGGCCGGATCGATCTGGGGCTTGGGCGCGCACCAGGAACCGATATGGCGACCGCGCGCGCTTTGCGCCGTCACTTGCAGGCGTCAGACGAGTTTCCGCAAGATGTGCTGGAGTTGATCGGCTATTTTGGGCCGGCCAACCCCGAGGCCCGGATAAGGGCCATTCCGGGCGAAGGCACCGAAGTGCCGGTGTGGATTTTGGGATCAAGCCTTTATGGCGCACAGCTTGCGGCCTATCTGGGGCTGCCCTATGCCTTTGCCAGCCATTTTGCACCTGCCGCTTTGGAGGATGCGCTGGCCACTTATCGGCAGACCTTCCGGCCTTCCGAGTGGCTGAAAAAGCCCTATTTCATGCTGGCCGCCGGGGTTTGTGCGGCGGATACGAATGAAGAGGCTGAATTGCTGCGGTCCTCGCAGATACTGGCCTTTGCGCGGTTGCGGATGGGTCGCCCCGGAAAATTGCCACGCCCGCAGGCTGATCTTTCGGAGATTCCAGCGCAGATGCGCGCCGAGGTGGACCGCGCGCTGTCGTGTTCCGCCGTGGGGGATCGGGCAAAGCTGCGTGCGCAACTTGGCCGTCTTATCGACCTTCACCGCCCCGATGAGGTGATCTTGACCGGGATGATCCATGATTCCACTGCGCGGCTGCGATCCTTTCAGATTGCCGCCGAAGTGATGCAGACACTTTAGCAGGGCGTCGGGTTGGATTCATGTAGCCGATTGAACGCAACGCGCGCTAGATCGCCAGTTGTTGGCCCATTTCGACCACCCGATTTGACGGCAAGCAGTAAAAGTCGGTCGCATCCGATGCTGATTTGGTCAGAGACAGGAAAATCCGCTCTTGCCAGAACGGCAGGCCTGCATTGCGCGAGGTGCGGAAGGTGCGGCGGTTGAGGAAGAACGAGGTCGTCATGATATCGAACTTCTCACCCTTTTTGCGGGCAAGGATCAAAGCGCGCGGCACGTTCGGGGTTTCCATGTAACCAAAGGTCAGTTTCATGCGCAGGAATGAATCCGACAGGCGCTCGATCACCAGACGGTCGGCATCCGAAACCTTGGGCGTGGTGGCCACACCCACCGTCACGATGAAATTCTGCTGATGCAGCACATGGTTATGTTTCAGATTGTGCATCAGGGCTGACGGTGCAGTCTCGGGGTCTGATGTCAGGAAAACGGCTGTGCCGGGAACCGAGGTGGGGTGCGACTTTTTCAGCATCCCGATCAGATTGGTGAGTGACACCGCCTGATCATGTGCCTTTTGCTGCACATGTCTTGTGCCACGCACCCATGTCCACATCAACAAGCAGACGGTACCAGCCATGATGATGGGAACATAACCGCCGTCGATGATCTTCATGGCATTGGCACCAAGGAAGAACAATTCGATGGTAATGATCGGAGCAACCACGGCGACCGTTACCCATAACGGCCATTTCCACGCCCGGTAGAACAGCACAAAGGCCAGAATCGAGGTGATCACCATATCGCCGGTCACGGCAATGCCATAGGCGCTGGCCAGCGAGCTGGAGGATTCAAAGGCCAGCACCAGCACCAGCACACCAATTGCAAGAATCAGGTTGACCTTGGGCAGATAGATCTGGCCGTGCTGGGTCTCCGAGGTG
>JAGPBG010000053.1 GCA_018063485.1 Cypionkella sp. | reverse complement strand
CCGGTTTACGGCGGTGAGACGATTTTGCGCGACGGGCGTGTGGTATCTCTGGCCTGTTCGGCGGGTTTTGGACACACTGTCGGCATGACGATCCTCTACGGGTATTTGCCCGTGGAAGATCAGGATGAAACCCCGTTTGAGATCGAGGTTTTTGGCGAGCGGCACCAGATTGCCAGGGTTGAAGGTCCGCTTTACGATCCGGAAAACCTGCGGCTGAAGGCATAGGAGGCGGGCAATGGGCGAACATGACCTCACGGTTCTTGCAACATTGCGGCAGATGTCTGATTTTGCGGGGCTTCAGGCCGATGAATGCCGGATCACGCGTCTGGGTGGGTTGACCAATCTGGTGCATCGGGTGCAGGCGCGCGGGCAGGCGGTTATTGTGCGCATCCCCGGCGAAGGCACCGAAAGCTATATCGACCGCGCGACCGAGATGCACAACGCCCGTGCAGCCGAGGTGGCAGGCGTAGCCCCTGCGGTGATCTGGGGTGATGCGGCAAGCGGGGTGATGGTCACGCGCTGCATTGACGGGATCGAGACGATGACGCCCGCACTGTTCAAATCACGGCGAGGGTCGCCCGCAAGGGCCGGTGTCGAACTGGCAAAACTGCATCGCTCGGGTCAGGTATTCGAATTTCGCTTCGAGTTGTTTGCGATGATCGAGGAGTATCTGAAGATCCTGTCCACCAAGGAGGTGGCCATGCCCGGTGGCTACCATGATGTTGTGGATGCGGCGCAGCCGATCAAGGCGGCGCTTGCTGCGCATCCGGCGGGTCTTGCGCCGTCGCATTGCGACCCGCTTTGCGAAAACTTCCTCGATGATGGCACCCGGATGTGGATTGTCGATTGGGAATATTCCGGGATGAACGATCCGATGTGGGATCTGGGCGATCTGTCGGTTGAGGCCGAGATGGATGCCGATCAGGAAGCAGAACTGTTACGGGCCTATTTTGGCCGTGCGCCGACTGCTGCCGAAAATGGGCGCGTGGTGATCTACAAGGCGATGTGCGATCTTTTGTGGACGCTTTGGGGCCTCATCCAACATGCCGATGCCAACCCGGCGGCGGATTTCTGGGCCTATGCCACCAACCGTTTCAATCGGTGCCGGGCGCTGATGGATGGCCCGGATTTTGCCAACCATTTGACAGCGGTCAAGGCGGGTTAGCCGTTCAGCAAGGCCAGAACTTCATCGCGCAGTTGCGGGGTGGCGGCAGTAACCACCCTGCCATCGGATTGCTTCGTGAGTGGCTGTCCTTGCCAATCACTTATCACCCCGCCTGCGGCCTCGATCAGGGCAATCAACGGCAGATAATCATAGGGTTCAAGGCCATAATCGACAACGGCATCTATCTGCCCGGCGGCAACAAGTGCATGGGAATAGCAATCATAGGCCATGCGGCGGGTGTGCCCGGCGGTTGTCAGCCTGCGAAAACAATCGGGATTTGCCGCAGTGATCCGTTCAGCCTCGTTCACATAAAGCATTGCATCAGCCAGACGTTTGGTGTTTCGGCAGGCTATCGGTTTGCCGTCAAGGGTGGCGCCATGGCCCGGAGCACCGGCAAAGGTTTCGTTCAACGCGGGCATTCGCACGATGCCAATCTCGGGTTTGCCTGCCACAACCCGCCCCAACAACATGCCAAACATCGGGCTGCCGGTAATGAAGGATCGGGTGCCATCAATCGGGTCCACCACCCAGATGGCTTCGGCATCGCCGTTCACCACGCCGAATTCTTCGCCCAGAATTCCATCTCCAGGGAAAGCCTTGATCAGTTCCGCCCGGATGAATTGCTCGGTTTCCCGGTCGGCAATGGTCACCGGGCTGCTGTCGGCTTTGGCTTCCAGTGTCAGCGTCTTGCGGAAATAGGAGATCGCAATCGCACTGGCAGCCTGCGTGATGGCCACGGCTTTGGCAAGGGTATCGGGCATGAAAAGCTCCTGTCAGGGGGCGACGGTGATGGTACAGCCCCATTCCTTTGCCGCCATGCGCAGAGAAACGGGAGGTTGGATATCGGTGACGATGACGCTGACTTGCTTCGGATCCCCGAGTGAAACCGGAGCGACGCGACTGAATTTGCGATGATCGGCGGCCATGATGCTGCGCGAAGTGCGGCCAAGAATTGCACGGGCAAAGCGCGCCTCGGCCAGATCATACAGCAAAAAGCCGCGTTCCGCGCAAATGCCGGTCACGGAAAGTATCGCCAGATCGGTTTGAAAATTTTCCACAAAGGCCAATGCCTCGGGGCCAAAGCTGCCGCCATCATGGGCGCGCAACTCTCCTCCGGCAAAGAAAACGCGATTGCCATTGCGCGTCGCAAGTTTGGCAGCCACCGCAACCGAGTTTGTCACCACAGTCAGTTTTCGGTGATCTCGCAATGCATCAGCGATAAAGGCAGTTGTTGAACCCACATCCAGAAACAACGACATGCCGTCTTCAACCATCTTGGCCACACAGGCCGCGATCCGCCGCTTGGCTTCGGGGCTTTCTTGCAAACGAACCTGGATGTCGCCTTCGATTATGTCCTCGATCAGACGCGCGCCACCATGAACACGGTCGACCAACCCGTCATCGACAAGACGGCGGATATTGCGCCTGACCGTTTCATCGGAAACGGAAAGTTCGGCGGCAAGTGCCTGAATGCGCAATGATCCACCCGCACGGCGCAGCGCCGCGAGAATTTCCGACTGACGAAGGTTGTTTGCGACATCCACGACCAAAGAAACCCCCGAACTACAGGCAGTTCAAATAAGATAAGAATGAAACCCTCAAAAAGCCACATCTTATATGGGGTTAACGAGCGAATTTGTTGCAAAATTGTTGCCTTGTGCCGAATTGCTGGTAGTCTTTCTGCAGGCGAAGCATTTCGGTCAAAGCCGAAAGAACAAAAACAGGGGGATTGCAATGAGTTACCTGCGCAATATTTCGATGAGCGTGCTTGCCGCGCTGCTTGTTACGACTTCGGCAAATGCCGAAGTCGAATCAACTGATCCGATCAAGATCACCACCAATGACTGGTCGGGCGAGGTTATCAGTTCGACGATCATGGCCGAAGTGCTCAAGAAAGCCGGATACAATGTGCAACTGGTTCAGGCCGACTATCTGGCGCAGTTTGCCGGATTAAGGACCGGCGATCTGGACGTTGCGATGGAGATTTGGGCCACCACAGGACAAGAGGCGATGGATGCGGCCATCGCTGCCGGTGGCGTTGTCAACATGGGCGAAACCGGAATGCTGGCGCGCGAGGAATGGTGGTATCCTTCCTATATGGAAGAACGCTGCCCCGGCCTGCCGGATTGGACTGCACTGAAGACTTGCGCCGAGGCCTTTTCAACCGTGGAAACCGCGCCAAAGGGACGCTATCTGGGCGGCCCGGTAACTTGGGGCGGTTTTGACGAAGAGCGTGTCGAAGCGCTGGGGCTCGATTTTGAGGTGGTTCATGCCGGGACCGATGCCGCGCTGTTTGCCGAGTTGGAAGCGGCCTATCAGCGCAAGGATCCGATTGTGCTGTGGATCTATCAACCCCATTGGGCACCGGTAAAGTACGACGGAAAATTCGTTGAATTTCCGCCCTATACGCCGGAATGCTATACCGATCCGACGGTCGGTATAAACCCGGATCTGGCCTATGATTGCGGCAAGCCTGTCGGACCGATCTGGAAGGTGGCCTATGAGGGTGTCGAGACGAAATGGCCGGGCGCTGCCAAAGCGATCAAGGCCTTCAAGATGACCAATGAAGACATGGGCAGGATGGTCGGCGAAGTCGATGTCAACGGCAGGTCGATTGATGATGTGGTCGCGGAATGGATGACCACCAACGAAGCCGTCTGGAAACTCTGGATCCAATAATGATGGGTGCCGGGCCGGTATTGTCCGGCCCGGCACAATTTCGAGGTTTGGGCCTGAAGGGGCGCGCATGACTGATCAGGCGGTTATTTTGGAATGCCGTGGGCTTTGGAAACTTTACGGTCCAAATGCTGATGGCTTTCTGGCGAAACATAACGGGCAAGCCTCCGGCGAGGATGTAAAGCGCGCCGGTCTTGTCAGCGCCGTGCGCAATGTCAATGCCAGCATCCGACGCGGCGAGATTTTTGTTATAATGGGCCTTTCAGGGTCTGGCAAATCCACGCTGGTGCGCTGTCTGGCGCGATTGGTCGACTCATCCGCAGGCGAGATCAACTTTGAGGGCAATGATCTTCTGAAGATGAATGAGCGGGAGTTGATCGCCCTGCGCCGGACCAAAATGGGGATGGTGTTTCAGCATTTCGCGCTTTTGCCGCATCTGACGGTCCTGCAAAATGCGGCTTTCCCACTTGAGGTTCAGGGCATTGACCGCAAGACCCGCGAAGCGCGGGCCAGTCAGGTCATTGAATTGGTCGGGCTTGCGGGTCGCGAAGATCATTACCCGCGCCAGCTTTCAGGCGGGCAGCAACAGCGGGTCGGCATCGCGCGCTCTTTGGTGGTCGAGCCGGAATTGTGGTTTCTGGATGAACCTTTTTCGGCGCTCGATCCGCTGATAAGGCGCGAGATGCAAGACGAGTTGTTGCGGCTGCAAGCACGGCTACAAAAGACCATCGTTTTCATCACCCATGATTTCGATGAAGCGATCCGTTTGGCCGACAATATTGCCGTGATGAAAGATGGTGAGATCGTCCAGACGGCATCCCCCGAAGAATTGGTTTTGCACCCTGCCACCGATTATGTCGCCGAATTCACCAAACACATCCCGCGCGCCAAGGTGATCAAGGTGGGAACGATCATGCAGCCATTGACCGGCACTGCTCATGCCGGGGATGTCCTGGCCTCGGCCCGAGTGGCCGATGTGGCTGACCGGGTTGAGGCGGCGGATTTGCCGTTCAGGGTGCTTGATGGCGAAGGCCGTGCAATCGGCGAAGTGCATCGCCAGGCAGTGATTGATATTCTTGTCGGTCGGGGGCATTGAGATGACTCTGCTGCGCCGATGGCTTTCGATGGGTCAATTGTTTTGGGGCTTGCTGTTCGGTATAACCTTGGCGCTTTCCCTGTCATCGAAATGGCTGGTGCAACTGACTGGCTGGGGTTGGCTTGCAAAATACCCTCGCTCATGGGTGATTCCAGTTGATAAATGGATTTCGGCGGCCATGACATGGCTGGTCGAAGATGCCGCGATCGGCCCCGTCAGTTTTCGGCATGTCACGCGGCTGCTCTCAACCATCGTTGAAGCGCCTTACGGCGTCGTGCGCCAACTGCTTGTGGATGGGTTCTTTCAGGGGCAAGGTCAGCAAGCGGTGGCGATAGCCCCTTCGCTGAGTTGGGTTGCGATCACCTATGCCTTCATTGCACTGGGCTATGCCTACGGCGGGATACGCCTGGCTGTGATAACCGGCCTTTGCTTTGTGTATCTGGCGGTGTTCGGACAATGGGCCAGCGCCATGGTGACGCTTGCATCAGTGATGATATCGGTCCCGCTGGGGGTGGTTTGCGGCTCGGCCTTGGGAATTGCATCCTATCGCCATCCCCGGTTCGAGGCCCTGCTGCGGCCGGTGCTGGACCTGATGCAGACGGTGCCGGTGTTTGCCTATCTGGTGCCGATCCTGTTCATGTTCGGTTTCGGTCCGATGGCGGCACTGGTGGCAACTGTGATTTACGCGATGCCGCCGATGGTGCGCATCACGACGCTGGCGCTCAAAGCCGTACCGCCCGAGGTGGTTGAGGCCGGGCAGATGGCCGGGTGCAGCAAGCGACAAATGCTGTGGAAAATCCTGCTGCCCTCGGCGCGGTCGATGATGATGGTAGGGGTGAATCAGGTGATCATGCTGTCGCTGAACATGGTGATCATTGCATCCATGATCGGTGCGGGCGGTTTGGGCTATGATGTGCTGACAGCACTGCGCAAGCTGGACATTGGCGGCGGTGTCATGGCCGGGGTGGCGATTGTGGCGCTGGCCATCGCGTTGGACCGTATTTCGCAGGCAATGGCATCGCATGCTCGGGTGCCAAAACCTGCGGGGGCATTTGTCAGGCGGCAGCTTTTGCCGATCAGCGTGGCAATCGTGACCATTTCAACCTTGGTTCTGGGGATGATCGTTCCGGCAATCCAGACCTATCCAGCCGCCTTGATGCTAACAATGGGCGGTTTTTGGGAGGCCTTGATCAAATGGATCAACCTGAATCTCTACGACACCATCGAGGCGTGGAAGGTGCTGGTCTTGACCTTCTTGCTGGTGCCGGTGAAGTCGTTCTTTGTCGGCATCCCATGGGCATGGGGTATTACCGCCACTGCCTTGGCGGCTTGGCGCATGGGCGGTCTTGCCCTTGGGACCATGGCTCTGTGTATGGCCGGGTTCATCGCCACAGCCGGGCTTTGGCCCGAGGCGATGATCACGATTTATCTGTGCGGTGTGTCAGTCTTGCTGGCCATGGTTTTCGGAGTGCCCATCGGCATTTGGGCCGGGCAGAGTGATCGCGCCAATTCGGTGATCGGGGTCATCATTGACACATTGCAAACTCTGCCCAGCTTTGTCTATCTGATCCCGGTGGTCATGCTGTTCCGGGTTGGCGATTTCTCGGCCATGGTCGCGGTGGTGCTGTATTCGATTGTTCCGTCGATCCGTTATGCCGCACATGGTATCCGCAACGTCGATCCGCAGTTGATCGAGGCCGGGTTGGTATCGGGCTGCACGAAATGGCAACTGCTGCGGCGGATCAAACTGCCTCTGGCCTTGCCGTCGCTGTTGCTGGGGTTGAACCAGACCATCATGCTGGCGCTTTCAATGTTGGTAATCACCGCGCTGGTGGGCACGCGTGATCTGGGACAACAGGTCTATATCGCGCTGACCAAGGCCAACACGGGCTTGGGCATTGTGGCCGGGCTGTCGGTGGCATTCATTGCAATCATCGTGGACAGGATGCTGTCGGCGGCCGCCAAACGGGCAAAGCACAGGATGGGGCAAGATGCGGCCACATGAACAAGCGGCCATTGATCTGGCGCTGTCATTGCCCTGCTGGAGCGATCCAGAAGGCGCCCGGCTGTTGGGCGGCGGCAAGACCAATCTGAACATGGTGCTGTCCGATCAAGGCCGCCGCTTTGTCGTGCGCTTGGGCAAGGATATTCCTGAACATGGCGTAATGCGCTGGAACGAACTTGCGGTTAGCCGCGCAACCCATGCCGCGGGTCTGGCCCCGGCGGTGCATTATGCCGAGGCCGGGGTTCTGGTGCTGGATTATGTGGACGCAGACCCGCTGGATGAGGCGGGGGTGCGCGATCCTGAAAATCTGCTGCGGATTGTTGATCTTGTCGCCAGGGTTCACCGAGATGCCTTGGTGTATCTGCGCGGCCCCGTGCTGGCGTTCTGGGTGTTCCATATCCTGCGCGACTATGCTGCGACCTTGACCGCACGCGGTTCTGCCCACAGCGGACTGCTGCCCGGATTGCTGGCACAGGCGGAGCGGTTGGAGGCGATGGTGGGCCCGATCACCTTGGTATTGGGGCACAATGATCTCCTGGCCTCGAACATCTTGAAAGGTGCGGATCGGCTTTGGCTGATTGATTGGGAATATGCCGGGATGAACAGCCCACTTTTCGATCTGGGCGGGCTGGCCACCAACAACGGCTTTAGCGCCGCGCAAGAGGCAGCGATGCTGGAGGCCTATTTCGGGGCCGCGCCAACACCTTCGCTCTGGCGCAGCTATGAGGCGATGAAATGCGCCTCGCTCTTGCGCGAAACCTTGTGGAGCATGGTGTCCGAAATCACCTCGGATATCGACTTTGATTATGCGGATTATACCGCCGCCAATCTGACCAATTATCGCGCGGCCTTCGCCGGGCTTCAACAGTTCTGAGGATAGAATGAAAGACCTTCCAGCAGCGTCCAAGGTTGTCATCATCGGCGGCGGGATCATCGGCTGTTCCACCGCCTATCACCTTGCGAAAATGGGTGTCGAGGTGGTGTTGCTTGAGCGTAAAAAGCTGACCTCTGGCACCACATTCCATGCGGCAGGGCTGGTTGGGCAGTTGCGCTCCAGCGCCAATATCACCCAGCTTCTGGGCTATTCGGTTGATCTTTACAAACGGCTTGAGGCTGAAACCGGGCAGGCGACAGGCTGGAAGATGAACGGCGGCTTGCGACTGGCTTGCTCACAAGAACGCTGGACCGAAGTGAAGCGTCAGGCCACCACCGCCCATTCCTTTGGTCTTGAGATGCACCTGCTGACGCCGAAAGAGGCGTTTGATCTGTGGCCGATCATGACCATTGACGATCTGGTTGGCGCGGCTTTCCTGCCAACCGACGGACAAGCCAATCCGTCCGATATCACGCTCAGCCTTGCCAAAGGCGCGCGCATGGCGGGGGCGAAGATCTATGAAGACACCAAGGTTCTGTCGGTCGAAATCCAAGACGGCGTGATCAAGGGCGTTGTCACCGAACACGGGCGGATCGGATGTGAAAAAGTGATCGCCTGCTGTGGCCAATGGACCCGCAGCTTTGCCGCAGCTCATGGAGTGACGGTGCCGCTGGTTTCGGTCGAGCACCAATATCTGATCACCGAGCGCATAGGTTCGGTTCCCGCCAATCTGCCCACGCTGCGCGACCCGGACCGGCTGACCTATTACAAGGAAGAAGTGGGCGGATTGGTGATGGGCGGCTATGAACCCAATCCGAAGATGGCCTTTGAGAAAGGAATTCCGACGGGCTTTCATTATTCCCTGCTGGACAATGATTTTGAACATTTCGAGCCCCTTATGGAATTGGCGCTTGGCCGGGTGCCTGCGTTGCAGACCGCCGGGATCAAGCAGATGATCAACGGGCCGGAAAGTTTCACCCCGGACGGCATGTTCATTCTGGGTGAAGCACCAGAGCAGAAGAATTTCTTTGTCGGCGCCGGGTTCAACGCCTTTGGCATCGCCTCGGGTGGCGGGGCCGGGATGGCGCTGGCGGAATGGGTTGCAAAAGGCGAGCCGCCCTTCGATCTTTGGGCCGCCGATATTCGCCGCTTTGGCCGTCCGCATTTCGATGTGGATTGGGTACGGTCGCGCACCTATGAGGCCTATGGCAAGCATTACACGATGGCATGGCCCAATGAAGAGCATCAGTCTGGTCGCCCCTGCCGGAAATCACCGCTCTATGAAACCCTGAAATCAGCCGGGGCGGTATTTGGCGAAAAGCTGGGATGGGAGCGCCCGAACTGGTTTGCGGATGTGGCGAGTGGTGAGGCCCCGCGCGACATTTATACCTTTGAGCGCCCGAACTGGCATGAGGCCGTGGGCCGCGAACACCGCGCCGGGCGTGAAGCGGCGGTGTTGATTGATCAGACCTCCTTTGCCAAATTTGTTCTGAAAGGCCCGGATGCCGAGGCGGCTTTGTCCTGGATTGCGGCCAATGATGTCGCAAAGCCGGTCGGAAGCCTGATCTATACCCAGATGCTGAACGACAAGGGCGGGATCGAATGTGATCTTACCGTCGTTCGGGTGGCGCTGGATGAGTATTACATCGTCACCGGCACCGGATTTGCCACCCATGATTTCAACTGGATCGCCCGCAACATTCCCGCCGGAATGAATGCGCAACTGGTTGATGTAACGTCAGGCTATGCGGTGCTTTCGCTGATGGGGCCGAAGGCACGCGAGATATTGCAGGCGGTAACGCGCGCGGATGTGTCGAATGCGGCGTTCCCGTTTGGCACGGCGCAAACCATCGGCATTGCGGGCTGTCCCGTGCGGGCGCTGCGCGTCACCTATGTTGGGGAGTTGGGGTGGGAGCTGCATTTGCCGGTGGAATACGCCAGTGGAGTTTATGCCGCTCTGGCAAAGGCCGGACAGCCGCACGGGCTGCGCAATGCCGGTTACAGGGCGATCGAAACAATGCGTCTGGAAAAGGGGTATCGGGCCTGGGCCTCGGA